>JAGQQQ010000532.1 GCA_020426125.1 Planctomycetaceae bacterium | reverse complement strand
CGGCGCCCGGCTAAGGGACGTGCGAAGTCCGTGGTGCCGCGGTCCGGTGGACTGGACCCCCGAGCTGGAGAAGCGTGCCGTGATCTGGCTGTCGGAACAGACAAGCAAACCGATTTTGAAATTGGAAGAGGGGGACTTCCTCCATCATCACCTGGCCGATCTGGTCAACGAGAGCGGCCCCATCGCGAACGTTCGGAACCGTGTTTTTGACAGCCTGAACGACACGCTTTGCACGGAGCCGGCCGGGCCGTCGCCACAGACCGTTTTGGTGTTCAGCCCGCATCCGGATGATGATGTGATTTCGATGGGAGGCACTCTTATCACGCTCGCGGAGCAGGGACACGACGTCCATATCGCATACATGACGAGTGGAAACATTGCGGTGTTCGACCACGATGTGATTCGGCACGTCGACTTTGTGACGGAGTTTCTTCAACTGTTCGGAGCCAAGTCGGAGGATCTGCTCGCTCTGGAACAAAGAATCCGGAACGCGGTTTCCGGGAAGGGGCCGGGCGAACCGGATCCGGAAGACGTGCTCAAAGTCAAAGGACTAATCCGCAAAACCGAAGCCATCGCTGCCGCCGAGTGCGCGGGTGTTCCCGAACCCAGATGCCACTTTCTTGACATGCCTTTCTACCAGACGGGATTGGTCGAGAAGCGGCCAATTGGGAAGGAAGATGTGGCGATTGTCGCCAAGCTGATCCGAGAGCTGGCACCGTCGCAAGTGTATCTTGCCGGCGATTTGAGTGATCCGCACGGAACTCACCGGATGTGTGCGCAAGCGATCATCGCGGCACTTGGAGAACTGCGAGGCGATGGACTCACTCCCGAAACCTGGCTCTACCGCGGCGCCTGGCAGGAATATGAGCCGCATGAAATTGAGCGCGCGGTGCCGTTGTCTCCCGAGGTCATGCTCCGAAAGAAGCAGGCAATATTCAAACATGAATCCCAGAAGGATGCCGCATTGTTTCCGGGACATGATGAACGGGAATTCTGGGTTCGCGCGGAGCAGCGGACCCGGCGAACGGCGGAACTCTACAACCAACTTGGCCTTCCCGAGTTCTATGCGATCGAAGCCTTTCGCTCGTTGTCGTCCGACCGGCTGTAGCGAACGGGGGGACAAAGATCCTGTCCCGGAACCGATGGACAACGTTTGAAGCGACTCGATTGAGTCACGAGGAATCGGTTGAATCCGCGTCTCCCCATCGAAAGACGTCGAACCAATTTGTTGGGGAACCGATTTTCCAGTTGCTGGGGGCGAAATGGAACGGTCCGTCGGATCCGGCCTTGGTTATCCCGGTGTCGGATGGTAGGTCCACCAGCCGACAAGCCAGAGGATGCCCAACATGGTACAGGGGGGCATGACGGCGACGGTGACCAGCAAATAGTATCGGAGCGGAATTGGGGAATTCGGGGCTGCGGCGTTGTAGGTCGGTTCCACGAAGAGATTTTTCCAGATGAGAACTCGCATCGCTTTGACGGTCAACGGAACCGGCAGCATCCAGTCGCTGACATGATCAGGGCCATAAAGTGCCATCAGGATATCGTTGTATCGGGAACTGATTTGCACATACCGGCAGCAGGTCGTGAAGCAATAGACATTTCCCAGCCAAGCGAACACCGCGATCACTGGAGCCAGGAGTCCCAAGAGGCGCCCCAGTGAGGGAAGTTCTTGGAAGGCCGCAAGCGCAACGATGTGAACCGCGATGAAGAACTGTGACCAGGCGACAAACTTTGCGAACACATGCCGCGAAAATTCGCAGAGTTCCTGTTGCTCGCGCCGTAGGTCGGCGCTAAGTGGTTCGTTCAGCCTCTCCGAGGCTTGGGAGGATCCCTTCGGCGGTTCTCCACTCACATTCCGATGAGACTCAGACATCACTGGGGAAGTTCAAGGTTCTAAAGGTTCGCGGTGACCACACACTTGTCCAGGAGATCCTTTCCCCTGATCGGCGTAGGGTCGTTTGGCCTTCTTCGTGCGTCAAGTTAATGTTCCCCAGGGAGTCGTGTCTGACGTCAGTTGTGTCTAAGCGAGGTGGCTCTCCCATGGAATGGGAGAATCTGGCACGGGCTCCACTCAGGCCACCGGGCTTTCGGATCTCCCATGATAGCTTGGAATTGAGGACAAGAACTCCGCGTGTTCACGAATCTTCAGGTACTCCGTCCCACAGAGTTGGGACCAAGACCATCCGCACGCCGCCGCCAAAACCAGAAACCCGAGGGAGCCTCCGAAGCCCACGCAGTGGCACCAGAATTCGCTTGCAAACTGCCATTGAAGGAAAGTCGGAAGTGCCAGGCCGATAAAGACGGAGTTGAGAGCCCAGCCCCGCGCGACCCGGATACGGCTTCTTCCGTGTTCATGCTGGTCGGCGAGCCATACTGAAACCTGGAAGACCGTCCGTTGGAAGTTGCTCCAGGCATTCCCTGTTGGCCTCCACATTCCCTGTGCGGGTGAATCAAGGACTCGCTGCGATGAGGGGGGAGGAGAAAGACCTGGAACCCCAGACATGACGATCTGAGCCCGATTTGAACCGGCGAATTGATGACCGGTCAGTGATCAGGTCATAAAAGAAGGGGACACTCACATCGAGCCTCCCCTTCGAATTCCGAAAACCTTCCATCAGGAATAGAAGCAGAAACGATCGGCCGAAAACTTCTACTCCTGATGTCAGTTCCTTTTAGATGTCAGCGGGAAGTTCCTCCGACATTTGATCCATTTCCGTATCCATTTGCTGTTCCGCTTCTTTCACCTCTTCTTCGGATAGGTTTCCGCCGCCGCATCCGACGGAAAAGGCCAAGATCGGAATCAGGAAGAACAATTGGAGAAGTCGCATTGGAAAAGTCTCGATTTCAAAACAATGACCATTCGATGGTCGTGTGAATGATAGGATGTTGAGAAAGGGGAATCAGACGGTGCCGTTGTTCCGGCACCATCACAGGATTCCTTCCCCAGACGCTTTAAGGTCAGTGGAGGTTAGAACTCGCCAACAACTTCGTCGCCGCTGTAGGAAATCAGGGCCATCCACAGACCGCCAAACTCCTGCTGATCCGCGCTCGGGGGATTGGCATTGGGCCACTATCCCATATCCAGGTTTTCGGACAGAAAGCGAACGGAACCATCGGCAAGCAAAACTTGGATTCCGCCAATGTGGGGGCTGGAAGGTCCAGGCCAATTGGAATTCATGCCATAAGCGGCGATGAATGTCGGCTGGAAGGCATACGGGCTGGATCGCCACCACCCGGATCCGGTCGTCCAGGGAGTTCCATCCGGGGCGAGAATCGGCTGAATGTTCAGATCGTGATTGGAATGCGTCGCCATCAGAGCGGATCGGAACACGCCCGCGTTTCCTCGCCGGGGAGTCCCCGATGCCGCCGTACGGATTGGTCCACTTTGATACCCGTGGGCGGTGACTTCACCCACAGCAATCGTGTTGGACGTCCCATCGGTCACGTCTTTGATCGCGAGGGGAGTCATGATCTCGAAGAGTCCGTTGATGCGGTGGCCATCTCGTCGGTGCCAGTCGTACCCTTCAGATGCGGCATAGTTCGTCCAGCCAATACCATGGCGGTTTCCTCGACCATAGCCAGAATCACTGGGGCAAATCAGCCCAGAAATCAGGGTTGATGCGATCTCCTGGCCGTTTAACTGTTGTCCCCACAACGGGCGTGTCGTATCAATGGAATTGTACAACGGGGCTTGGTCGAAGTACGGCAGGATCATCATGATCCAGGAATAGTTGCTCGCCTGAGTTCCCGGCGGATGCCAGTTCGGATAGGTGTAGATCGAAGCGGGAGGAAACATTCGGGCCACATCATGGTAGTTATGCAGCGCCAGCCCGATCTGTTTGAGATTGTTCTTGCACTGAGTTCGACGCGCGGCTTCGCGTGCCTGCTGCACGGCTG
>JAGQQQ010000531.1 GCA_020426125.1 Planctomycetaceae bacterium | reverse complement strand
TTGCGTTGCTGCTGCCCGCCGTCCAACAGGCACGGGAAGCGGCCCGGCGAACCCAGTGCAAGAACAACCTCAAACAATTGGGGCTCGCATTGCACAACTACCATGACATCTACACGTGTCTTCCCCCGGGGTACATCGCCCGGAATGTGAGCGCGACCGATCCCGCGTCGATGGAAGCCGGCCCCGGCTTCGCGTGGGGAACGATGATTCTGCCGCAATTGGATCAGGCTCCCCTCTTCCAACAGTTGGATCTGGAAGGAGACTGCACCGACGCGGCGAATGTCGCCTTGGCTAAGGAACGGCTTCCGGCGTTCCGTTGTCCGACGGACCCCGGGCTGGACACCTTCATCGTGAACGATGGGACCGCCGACTACGAACTGGCCCTCGCGAACTATGTCGGAATCTATGGGTATGGAAACGTCACGATGGCCCCAGGGAACCCCGACCCGGCGGGCATGATGTACCGCAACAGCAGCACCCGCTTTCGTGATGTCACAGACGGTCTCTCCAATACGCTCCTCGTGGGGGAACGGGCGTCCAATCACGACTTCATTCGGAATGCCCCCGAGGCGGCCTCTCAGTCCACCTGGTATGCCGCGATTCCGAATGTCAATCGCCCCTCAGGATCGATGATGATGGCCATGCCCGAAGGCCCCGGGTCACTGGTACTTGGCCATGTCGGCATGACGATGATGGGAGGCATGCAAATGCGGCATGTGCCCAATAGCACAAACCACATCGTGAACTTTTCCTCGCGACATGTCGGCGGAGCCCAATTCCTGCTGGGAGACGGCTCTGTCCATTTCCTCAGCGAGAACGTCGACTACGACACCTTCCGCTGGCTCGGACAACGGGCCGACGGCAACGTCATCGGCGAATTCTAAAGGTCACGTCTTACAATCCGGTGAACGGGGGACGCTCGTCCCCCGTCTCATCATTTCAACAACAACATCGCCAGACGCAGAGCCGGATCAGATGGTCAAAAGTCGTGTCGATGAACAGGCAAGAGAGGGGGGACAGCAAGTCGAGCGGAGAAGTGGCGACTCGTGTGAAGCTGACGGACGTTCTAAAGAGCCGTCTCACTGTGCGTTGCGATTTTTGGAGCCTACGCGGCGCTACTTCCCAATCCAGCCGCGGCTGAGAAAGTACAGCAGCATTCCCGTTCCCAGGGTGACCATGAGTCCCAGGGCGAAGGGGTAGCCGTAGGCCCATTCCAATTCGGGCATATTCCAGGGGGAGGCGTGCGGGTCGAAGTTCATGCCATACAGTCCGGCGACGAAACTCATGGGCATGAAGATCGTGGCGATGAGGGTCAGCGTCTTCATCTGCTCATTGGTCCGCTGACCAATTTCGGACAGGTACAACTCCTGTAAACTCAAACAAGAGTCCCTGTCGTTTTCGGCGACGTCCATGAGCTGGACGACATGGTCCAGACAGTCGCGGAGATAGGTTTGCGTCTCCTTGCTAATTAGGTCGCGTTCGGTGCGAACGAGGGCGTTGATCGCTTCCCGGTGATGCCACATCAGCTTGCGGACGTGGATCAGATCCCGGCGGATCTTGTGGAGGCCGGACAGCGAGCGAGAATTGGGAGCCTCCGTGACCGCTTCGTCTAACTCATCCAGACGGCTTCCGTAGTATTCGAGTTTGGGAAAGTAGGAGTCGATGACGGAGTCGAGCAACGCATACGCAAGGTAGTCCGCTTTGCGATTGCGAATCCGGGCCTTCTCGCGGATTCGCGTCCGGACCCCATCGAATGTGTCCCCTTCGAACTGCTGGAATGTGATCACGAATCCTTGTCCCAGAATGACGCTGAGTTGTTCCGTTTCCAGGATGGTTTCCTCACGTGGCATGCGAACAACAATGAAAAGGCTCTCGTCATAGTCATCGGTTTTGGGACGCTGGTGAACATGCACAATGTCTTCGAGTGCGAGCGGATGGATTCCAAAGTGTTGGCCAAGCCGCTCAATCACGTTCACATCCCCGAGCCCCACGACATCCAGCCAGAGGACTTTCTCTTGCGACGGACGGGGAAGCGATTCCGTGACTGAGATCTCTCGCTCCTCCAAATTCGTCTCATCGTACCGGAACATGCGAATCTGCGTCGGCGAGTTCGAACGCTCCCCCACGAGGGTCCCCGGCGCGGTCCCCGGCTTGGTGCGATGCTTGAATCGTTTCCGTTTGGGACCGCGAAGCAGTTGTGCGGCTTTCCGGATCATGGTTGCCTTCCGTACATCCAACTCTGGGCGATTTTGGCGTCAATCTCGCGTTTGTCCGTGGACCGCGCTTCCGATCAAAAATCAGGCGATTGCAGGACGCTGATCCTCGCGGCTCCGGAATCACCATAGTTCAGTCGCCTCCAGCACGCGAGCAAGGTACATTGGAAAGGAATCGAAGAAACGGTCGACACGATAGACCAATTCACGACGCTGGACTCAGTACCTGTGAGACCCTGAGAGTTTGAAAGGCAAAGATGATGGGACGGGGATTGAAAATCGTTTTCGGAATGGTCTTGGGGGTGCTGATCGCCGCTCCGACAGTTGGTCAAGACAACGTGGCAGAGATGGCGCAGCGTCTTCCCGATGATGTGAACACTATCGGCATCGTCCGGATCGGAGAGGTGCTCGGTTCTCCATTGGCAACTCGGGAAGGGTGGCACGACCAACTGGAAGAACGGTTTCTGGCCGGGGCCGCGGGAATTCCGCCGCACATTCCCAACCTCGTGGTCGGATCTCTGATCCATCCGACGGTTCCTGAAGAGGTTTGGTCAACGATGATCATTCCACTCCCCCCCGACATGTCGATGGAGACGATTGCCGAGCGGAGTGAGGCCAGCGTGGAACTTCTGGGAGACCAAAAATCCGTCCGAACGCGGCGCAATGCCTTCGTCTCCGAGATAGGGGATGGTTTGGTAGCTGTCTATTCGCCGGCCCACCGTCAAGACGCGGCACGATGGATCCGTGCCATCACGAACCGACGGACGGGCCAGTTCTCAGAGTATCTGGCATCAGCGGTCAAACACTCAGGGCATTTGGTTTTGGCGCTCGATCTTGCCGAAATGATCGACCCCACTCAACTCAAACGCCTTTTGAGTGAGGATCCACGCTTCCGTAGCCAGAAAGCTTTGGTTGAAAAGGTCGTTCCTTTGCTTTCAGGCGCACGAGGATTGACGCTGGTGGCCAACGTGAAAGATGCCATCGAATGCGAGATCACCATCGATTTTCAATCAGACGTAGGAACCTCGGCATTTACGGTGAAGTCGTTGTTCCTGTCGGCCTTGGAGGATTTGGGAGCGTCAATTGACGAGTTTGCCGGGGCGAGTCCCAAAGCCCAGGGGAATGCTGTCGTCATGTCGTGTGAACTGTCCGATTCCAGCTTTCGCAGATTACTGACGTTGGTCTCTTTGCCGCCGTCGTCTGCGGTGGAAGTGCCGTCTGTCGCGGATATGGTCGTCACCGAGCCCAAGGCTCCACCTCGTGTTGATCCCGAGAAAGACACCCGGGAATACGTGGAGGCTGTCAACAAGATGATTGATGACCTGGAAAAGGCAGCGAGAAAAGGGACCAACTACGAACGAACCGCGATGTGGCATGAGAAGTTCGCCGACAAGATCGATTCGTTAAGTCTCTCCGGAGTTTCCCAAGATGCTCGAAAATATGGGGCCGAGGTGTCCAACGCCTTTCGAGCGCTGGCCTCCTCACTGCGAGGGCAGGGGATCGAAGTCAACGCGGCCCAGGGAACTCTTGTCTACAACACGCAGTACACCCCCGGTTGGGCATCGATGAATATTTGGGGTGGAGTCGGTTACGGTTACGGCTCGTATAACGTGACAAGTAATTTGCAGGAAGTTCGAGAAAAGCAGGCAGCGGCGGTTGTCGCTGGAGCGAAAGACCGGGAGGAAGTCTGGCGCTATATTCGCGATCAGCGGGCGGAAATGATGCGACAACTTCAGTAGATTGGCAGCCTCAGCCAATCTGCGTCGAACGTACGAAAAAAGCCGCGTCCTTTGGAAGACGCGGCTTTTTTGATGTTGGTGATTTCAATCGTGGAGGGAGCTGTTCAGAAGTCGTAGCTTCGATCATATTTTGCCGCTTCGTACGCGGACCAACAGTGCATAATCCACCCCAGCCAGCCAAACGAGATCACCCAGATCACGCCGGCCAGAATAAAATGGACGAGAGCCTTTCCCATCCGGCCCTGGATCAATTGCCCCAGTCCCGGCAGGAAAAAGCTGGACAAGGCAGCGATCACGTTGCCGGTCGAGCCTTGCGCAGGAGAGGAATAATCATTCATGGATGTGACCCCAATGTGTTTTTTCGAGGGAAATCGTCAGACCCCGACTCAGTTCGGACGTCTGTCTTTCGCTGACACTCCTCAATTCTTAGGGAAAATCTCCGCCTTTCAAGAAGAAATTCCCCATGACTTCGCCAATGTGTCGCGTTCGTCCCCCAAGAGAGGCGAACTCACCTCCCGTTCGATCCCATGACTCAAACGGGGCTTTTCAGGACTTGGCATCGGTGACCCCAGAGAGGACCTCGCATTGGGGGAGTGACTCTCGAATTTTCTCAGCACCCGCTTCCGTGACCTGAGTGTTCGTGACTTCCAGACGTTCTAATTGCATCAACGGGAATAGGTGAACGACTCCCGCGTCACTCACCGAGGTTCTTCCAATGTGGAGAAATGTCAGGTTCGTCAGCGGTTTCAGGCTGGGAAGGCCGGCATCGGTGATTTTCGTATTGTCCAGGTTCAGCCAAGTAAGTTGCGGCATGGAGTTCAGATGTTCCATCCCGGCATCCGTCACCGGTGTCGTGTACAGATTCAAATTGGTGAGAGTCGAAATCTTCTTGAGGTGGGTGAGCCCTTCGTCGTCGACAGAGGTTTTACTCACATCCAGATTCTCAAGCTGAGTCGCCGACGCCAGGTATTGCATTCCCGCACCGGTGATCGCCGTGTTGCTCACGCGGAGGCGACGCAGGCCGGGCAGGGAGGAAAGATGTCCCAGCCCGGCATCGGTGATCCTGGTCCCGGAGAGGTACAGCTGCTCCAGGTTTTGCAGTGATGTCAACTTTTTCAACCCCTCGTCGCCGATGCTTGTTCCGTCAAGTTTCAAAACCTTGAGTTGGTCGAGAGTGGCAACGGTATCCAAGGCCGCGTCCGTAATCTCTTTTCCAGAGAGTTGGAGATCCTTCAGAGTTTTGAAATCCCCGAGCCACCTCGCGGTTTCGTCGGTCGCGTTACCATCTCGAAACTGAACGACGATGACGTTCCCGGCCTTGTCACGTCGTATGACCCCACCGGACTGCTCGATCGCCACGGCGGATTCCGGATTCCATTCGTCCGATGGCGAAGCTGTCGGGGTATCAGTCCGCGACTTCGAGTTGTCCTCCGGAACATGGGATGGGCCGCATGCCACGAGCAAAACAGGCAATGCGAACACCGGGAGAGATCGGATCATGTGCTTCATGACGCCTTGACCTGTGAAACTTCGACGGAACTGTTGGTGTGCGTTGCTCGAAGTTTATCGATGGAAGCAGGCTCTCGTAAGTCTCACCGGAGCCTGACAGCGGGGGGCCGAAGGGGAAAGGAAGAAACCGGAACGCTTGGGCCGGTCCAAAATTTCCTGATCCGTGAGCATCTCCCCGTCGTTTCCGAAGGGGGGAACGAGGATCTCCCAATGTCCGGGAAACGAGCCAAAACAGGACGGAGTTCAGCCTCATTGCAAAGAGAAACGGCCACTCCTGATTGAAGTGGCCGTTGGCATATCATTGATTGGAGACCAGAAATCTGATGAAGTTCCGGTCGATTCCCGAGGACCAGGATCAGCCTTTGTAGAGGCCACCGAGCATGTCTAGAACCATCCCGCTGATGGGGTTCGGCTGCGCTGCCGTCGCGGTATTCTTTACCAGGTCAATCATCACCGCGCCGCACAGAAGCAGGCAGAGAGTGGCAATGGTCAGTCCAGCGAAGGTCCCGGCCCCCCATTCCTGTTGGGACATCGCCATTCCGCCGCCACCGCCGACAAAACTTTCCTCTTCATCAACGTCACCGAACATGTCGTCATCGGCGTCGAACACGTCGAGATCATCGTCCGCGGCGAAAGCGTCATCTTCAAAGTCGCCGTCGTCCGTGTCAAAGGCATCGTCCATGCCGCCGTAGGCGTCCTCGCCCTCATCCAGGTCAAACACGGCATCGTCGAGTTCATTTTCTCCGGTGTCATCGAGACTGCCAGCAACCTCGAAGACACCTGTGTCGCCATCGTCCTGAAGTTCGTAGGAACTTTCGTCGTCGTCTTGCAGTGATGGGATCTCGAATTGAGTCTCGGGCGGTTCGTCTCCGTCAGAAATGTCCATCATCGGGATCGTGCCCGACTGCTCGTCGCTTTCCAACGAGATCCCACTATCTCCAATCGACTCCAGGGAAATTCCACTATCCCCCGCGTCGAGCGAGATTCCGGAATCATCGTCCATGGCCAGGGTGATCCCTTCATCACCATCTGCGTCCAGTGCGATTCCCGAATCCGCAGGACCTTCCAGGGAAATCCCGCTTTCGCCTCCTAGCAACAGCGAACTGTCTCCCCCGAGCGAAATTCCGGACTCATCGGACAGAACGGAACCGGAACCGGGGGAATCTCCCTCGTCATCAAAATCAATGGCCATCGCCTGTTCGTCGTCACTCAGCAGAGAAACGTCGCTTGCGCCGGATACCAACGGCATTTCCGTGCTCTCATCGTCTGCTGGGCCACGACCATCGTCCGCGATCAATTGCACGTCGCTGGCACTGTCATCTCCGACCAACTGAACATCCCTGTCGATGGCTGCGGAATCCAAGTTGACGTTGG
>JAGQQQ010000530.1 GCA_020426125.1 Planctomycetaceae bacterium | reverse complement strand
GGTTCTCGACGCCTTCTTCAATTGCGCCGAGGACATCATTCAGATCCAGCTCGACTATATGGATCGGCGTTTGTAAGAGTCGGTCGCCGACATCGATGTTCTGGCCCACTCCGATTTGAGAACCCTTCCCCGTCCGGGTACACTCAACTCGTTCACACGTCATTCGCTGAATGCCGTGTCGTGAGTTACCGCTGGGGAAAGTGAAGAACTATGTTCGGAATCGTGCCATCCGCGCCGGTGCTGGCGTTCATGGGTTTGGGGACGCCGGAGTTGATTATTCTCGGCATCATTGTTCTGTTGCTGTTTGGAAGCCGCCTGCCATCTGCTATGCGCGCACTTGGCGGTTCGGTCAACTCCTTCAAGAAGGGGATGGACGAGGGCCAGGACGACGACTCCGACCGGTTTCAGAACCGCGATGACGTTTAGCGATCTCCCGGATCTCTCAACGGTCTCTTCTTCCTCCCCGCAAGTGATGACGACGTAACAAGGCACACCTGGTCATACCCTCACGGACTTGATTTCGTCGTAGAAATCCACCCTCTCCGATCACTGACCCCCGACCCCTCACCTCTAGCCCCTACTCACCACCATGTCATACCTCGGCCTTCATTGGGAGGACTGGGTTGTCCTCGGCTTTTATCTGATCGGAATCACGTTGATCGGGGTCTGGTCCTATCGCCAAGTCCACAACGTCTCCGACTTTTTTATGGGGGGCCGACGGTTCGGCAAGATCTTCATGATGTTCTTCGCCTTCGGAGCGGGGACCAGCAGCGAGCAGGCGGTCAGCGTCTCGGCTGGAGGATTTCGCAATGGACTCGCGGGCATCTGGTATCAGTTTCTGTGGCTCTGGGCGACGCCGTTTTATTGGATCATCGCTCCCGTGTTCAGGCGGATGAGGGCGCTGACAACCAGCGATTTCTTTGAGGCCCGGTATGATCAGTCCACGGCTCTCCTGTACTGCATCCTGGGCATTCTCATGTCGATTACATTCATCGCCGGGTCCTTGTTCGGGGGAGCCCAGATGGTGGTCGGCTTGGCAGGGGGGATCAATCCTGAGACGGGAGCCCCCTACTTTCCTCCGGAGTATGCCGTTGGGGCGATGACGATTATGTTCATCCTTTACGGCTTCGCTGGCGGCCTGAACGCGGCCGTGATCACCGACTTTATTCAGGGCGTGCTGACCATCATCTTTTCGTTTCTACTCCTCCCCTTCGCGTTATCGGTCGCGGCCGAAGTGGTCGGAACGGACAACGGGTTCGCCGCGATTCGAGGGGGCGTTCCTGGCCGCGACGGGGCTCAGATGCTGAGCCTCACGATGAATTCGGAAGTCGCGCTGCGTCTGAAGGAGGAACCGATCACCCCCTTCTACATTTTGATGTTGTCATTGACCGGACTGGTGGGAATCGTCGTCCAGCCCCATATCATGGGAGTCTGCGGCGCCGGAAAAACGGAGTTTGAAGGCCGGTTCGGCTTTACCGTCGGCAATTTCTTGAAGCGGCTCTGTACCATTGCCTGGGTCTTCACGGGGTTGGCCTGTGTCATCATCTACCTGGCCCCGGAGAGTCCCTATATGACGCCAGATCGGCTGGCCCAGCTTCAGGCGGACTCACAAGAAATGACAGCGTTTTCCGATCAGATCTTCGGTCGGGCCGCCCATGACATTCTTCCGACAATTGCTCCCGGGCTAGTGGGTTTGCTTTTCGCGTCGCTTCTCGCGGCGATCATGAGTACCTGTGATGCGCAAATGGTTGTCGGCAGTGGCTTGTTTACCGAGAACATTTACCGTCGTTACATCGTCAAAAACGCCAGTCCCACCCATTACGTCTGGGTGGGACGGTTTGCTGGACTCGCGATCGTGGCCGCCGCCATTATTATGATGGGGCAATTCGAAAATGTGATCCACGCGCTGACAGGCTACATCCTTGCGGTGGCAACCTTCATGGGGTTGTCCTTCTGGTTTGGAATTACATGGCGAGGATTCACTCCCAAGGCGGTCTGGGCATCCACACTGGCGACGTTTGCCGTCTGGTATCTGACACACAAACACACGCCTTTCGGCTGGCTGGCGGCACTCGGGGAGACGCCGGCCCTGCAACAGAACATCGACTACCTTCCCAGCCTGTTTCGCGAGTGGCTCTGGGATTTGGCCCCGATCACCAAATCGGAAGTCAAGAACGCGACCAGCGTGCCATGGCAGATTCTGATGTACCTTTCGGCTGGAGCGGTGACGGGCATCCTCGTCAGCTTGCTGACCAAGCGGACGCCGGAAGACAAGCTGGATCATTTCTACAAACTGATCCGCACACCCATTCGTCCGGGAGAAGAGGTGAAGGAACCGTGTACACTCCCAGACGATCATTTGCCCACCGAAACCGGCAAACTGATCCCCTGGAAAGACCTGGAAATCCCCCGTCCCAGCTTCGTCGGAACGGTTGGTTTCCTCGTTTCCTGGGGAATTGTCGCGTTGATCGTCGGCGTGACCTACGGCTTAGCTCGACTCGGCTAACGGCCCAAGATTTGGTTTCCGATTCGATTTGACAAGGGTGATTCTGGCTGTCTTCCGGGGCAACTCTGTTCAGAAACGACCACGGGTCACCCCCCGCCGGGAGAAAGATGGCTGAGAAGTTCATCAACCGGCAGGGCAGCTCTGACGTCAAGCCGCGCCGGTCGCGAGGCTGGAAGGTGGCGATGACGCATCGGGGCGATCCGCTGCTTCGGAGGTGATGGGATATCCAAAGTGATCGTAGACCCGTTCGCAAGCCATGCAAACCTGTCGCAGTAAGTCAATGTCGTACTCGAAACGATTCTTCCTGTAGCGTTTCAATTCGGGAATCTGTGGAGAGAGAATCTCCGAGAGGCTGTCGAACTTGCTTAGGTTCAATTCGCAGTAGATTCGCTGCAACTCGGCTAGCGGGTCGGCGGCGAGCGATTCATATTGCACTTCGCTCAGATTTCCTTGAGGGATCAAATGCTTATGATTTTGGTAGGAATCGAATGCCTGTAGGTAGGACTGGATGACGTCGTCTTCGATGTGAGGATGCACAGCCCGTCCCAGACAGTTTTCCTCCATCATCGTTCGTCTCAGGTGGATCGACGACCGGATCACATCATAGGGGTTCCGGTAGATGTAAATGAACTTGGCTTCCGGAAACATCCGCACCAGTTGTTTCACCCGATACGTGTGAGACGGGGACTTCAGCACAATGGGGCGAGGATCTTTGACTGTGATTTTCCGCATCAGGTGAAGCAGAGCCTGTTCCCAACGCTTCCGTTCGGCCTCTGGGAGACCGTCCATTTCGTGAGAGACTTTCCAGCCTTCCAAGTCGTTCGGCCATGCCAAGAGAGTATAGGGTGAAACCAACGACATCGAACACAAAGCAACATCATCTTCTTGGGGGGCGTCCCAGGAGACTTTGACGTTGTCCATAGGCCGGGTCTTTGGCACCATCCACGCGGTGAGCCAGGAATTGATGCGATAGGTCGACAAAAAATGCCAAGGAAAAACGGTTTGATAGAGAGTCGGATGCGTAAATCGCGGGTCCGACGTGACGAGATTGTGGAGCAGCGTCGTTCCCGAACGCCAGTAACCGAGGATGAAGATGGGGGGCTGCCGAATTTCCGTCGCCATGATCTGTCGGCCATAAAGCAGGGACTCGACTCCCTTCATTACCGTGTTGTAGGTGGCAAACAGGGGCAAACTAAGAATCCGGTGCAACCGAGAGACGTGAATGGCTGGGCGGCGTGCGAAGAAACGGACCATCGTGGGAAGGTCCATTCCATGCCAGATTGTTAACGGTCCTTGGGACGAATGCTTGGGAGTGCTTTTTCCTGCCATCGATATTACTCGCTTCTCTCATTGAGCCCGCACACGTTGCATCTGACGAATTTCCGCCAAGCTGAATGAAGCCTCGAGTTTCGACTGGACTCGGGTCTGAACATGGTGCGCATCCCTCCCCCCGATCAACGACACTCCTCACGTTGAATCGGTTTTTGGAACGTAAACCCTTGATGGATTTTGGATTCCGCTGTCATGAAATCCGCGGGATGAATTGCTGAAAGTTCGGTTTTGTGACAATTGACCGTGCCCCAGTGGACGGAAATGGTGCATGGTCCTCTTCCACCTCAAAACGGCCACCTCACGAACGACACAGGTCTCCCAAACGACGATTCACGGAGGTTCATCTTCTCAAGATACCGGAATCTCGACGGTGATCACGCTCGCTTAGTGGGATTCTCTCCATTTGGCGGATTTTACCGATTGGGGAGAATGAACGGCTGAACGTAGGGTGTCGCGATTTCTCCATGGGGATTTGTCGTGGGGATGTTGGCTTTTCACAACCCAGCAGGCACCACGCGCCCCATATTTAAGGACCCGGCGGAACCTCCGTCCACTCGGCGTGGACAATTGGGCATCTGTCCACTCTGTATAGGCGAATTTCCACAGTTGATTGGCTACCTCCTGTTTCTGTTTGCCAACGCGATGCTCTTCGTGCGTCCCGCGGAACTGTTCCCGGAACTCGAAGGGGTCCAGGTCTATCTGTTTTTCATGCTCGGGGCGATTGCCTTCTCGGCCGAAGACCTGATGAACCAACTCCGCTGGCGGACGTTGATCCAGCAA
This sequence comes from Planctomycetaceae bacterium, assembly GCA_020426125.1. Classification (GTDB taxonomy): domain Bacteria; phylum Planctomycetota; class Planctomycetia; order Planctomycetales; family Planctomycetaceae; genus HKST-UBA70. Next base: position 9,468 of record JAGQQQ010000530.1, on the reverse strand, counting down.
CCAGTCAATCTCTGCATCCTCGGGGTGACGGTTGCCATCGTCACATCGCGAGTCTTCACCGGGAACCTGGAAGGACTTGAACACGCCCTCAGTGGGATGATCAAGATCCTGCTGTACTACCTGCTTCTGGTGACGGTCATCAACACGCCCGAGCGGATGCGAACATTTCTGATGTCCACGGCGATCTGTGCGACGATCATGATCGCCTACAGTATTCAGGACTATCACGAGTTCGTTGCCGAGATGACGGGCCGGCCCGACATGGCTCAGATCATTTACGAGCAAAATAAGCTCCCCCCAGATCAGCGATCACTCTTGCGACACATTCCCGATCGCGATGGGGAAGATATCTACGGCAACGAAATCTGGTTCTTCCGACTGTGTGGCCTTGGAATCTTCCATGACCCGAATGATGTCTCGTTGCTCATCGTCACCATTCTCATCATCAGTTGCTACTTTCTGACCGACAGAGAACTGGGCCCCCTCCGCGCTCTGTGGGTCGTTCCCATGATCGTCGCGGCCGTGGCCCAGTATTACACGTTCTCCCGGGGCGGACTGCTCGCACTCGGGGCGGCCATCTGCGTCTGGCTCTCCACGAAATACGGTCCCAAGGTCGCGATGGCCATCGGAGCCCTCGGAGTGCTCGCGGCGCCCGTTGCCCTGGGGCGCGCCGCAAACATGGATATCTCCAGCGGAACCGGCCAGCAGCGAATCCAACTCTGGAGCGATGGCTTAATGGCGATCCGCAACAGCCGGATCTTCTTCGGGATCGGCGAGGGTATGTACCACGACGTGGCAGGTCACGTCGCTCACAATTCCTGGGTGCACTCCTTTGTCGAACTCGGGGTGTTCGGGGGAACGCTGTTCTTCGGCTGCTTCTTCATGCCGGCGATGACATTCTTCTTGATGAAATGGCATAAGTTTCGAATTGATGATCCGGAACTGCGGCGAATGTTCCCGTACATCGCCGCGATTCTGATCGACTGGTGTGTCGGAATGTGTTCCCTGTCCCGGTGCTATACTCCTTCGACGTATATGGTTGCCGGAACATGCGCCGCCTTTGTAAATCTCGTCGGGTTTTATCGCGCTCGGCCGAGGCCGTTGTTAATACTGAATTCGCGGACTATTCAGCCCTGGCTGGCCTGTAGCGCCGCATTGTTGCTCGGAGCGTATGTGTTCGTGCGCCTGTTTGCCCGTTGGGGGTAACCCTCCCCGACTCGCAACTGGAGAAGAAAGGTTTCAACGATGAACTCCCCCAAAATCAGCGTGGTGATTCCCGCGTACAATGCCGAGGCCACTGTCGCCAAGACGCTGGAAAGCGTCATGGCCCAGTCTTTGCCAGCGCATGAAGTGATCGTGGTCGATGATGGATCCCGGGATAACACGTCCGATGTCGTCGAAAAGTTCGCCCCCCAAGTGCGTCTGATCCGGCAAGAGAACGCCGGTCCGAGCGCCGCGAGAAACCACGGAATCCGCGAAGCCACTGGAGATTGGATCGCACTCTTGGATGCCGACGACACCTGGTGGCCGGAGAAACTTGAGAAACAGGCGGCCCACCTGGCGGACGACGTCGCTTTGGTGCATTGTTACGCCTCGCCTAATGATTGCTACACCCACGACATGACATTCGAGAGCCTCTGGGTTCACAATTACATAGGGACGTCCACAGTTGTCATGAGCAAAGCCCTCTTTGAAGAACTCGGAGGGTTTCTCGAAGATCGCAAATATATCGGAGCCGAAGATTACAATATGTGGCTGCGACTGGCCGGTTCTGGCAAGCGAATTGTTTCTGTCCATGAACTCTTATCGAACTATACCCCCGCCGAAGGAAGTCTTTCCCAGCAGATTGCGAAAGTCATCAAAGCGGAACTTCTGAACGTCGACACCATCGCCGAGCAGTACCATGTCGCGCCGGAGAAGGTCCGCAAGAAGAAGGCCGCACTCTATGAGGAGTATGCCCGGGCCTTGTTTTGGATTCGTGATCTCCCCATGGCTCGTGAATACTATGGAAAGATCCTGGGAAGCCAACCGTCATTCAAGGCATTGGGGTTCTGGCTGGCAACGTTCCTCCCCGAATCGGTACTGAACATTCGTCGCGGTACTCCACAAGCGGCCTGATTTCTCTCGATGTTTCACACGATGCGAGTGTCCTGAGCCGGATCGTGGCGTTCACTGTCTGTGTTCGGGGTGAGGATTCCCTGTTTGTATGTCCGTTCGTAATAATATCCTGGCTGGCTGGGTCGCCCATCTGGTGACCGTTCTGATTGGCTTCTTTCTGATGCCCTACATATTAGGGACGGTCGGAGAAGCTCAGTACGGTGCCTGGATCTTTATTAATGCGATCGCCAGCTACTCCAATGTGCTGTATTCAGGGTTTGGAGCAACATTGGTCCGGTATGTTGCGGATCTCTCTGCACGCGAAGATCAAAAACGCCTGAACTCTTTCGTCAGCAATATTCAGTTGGTGTACTTTGGCACCGCGACATTGGTGATGCTCTGCACGGCACTCGCCGCGTGGATCGTTCCAGACGTCAAGCAGTGGGAAGGAGTTGCCAAATGGGAGATGCGGTATGCCATTCTCATTGTGGGAACGACGATCGCGACCGGCATGGTCGCCAGCGTTTACGGCGGCATCCTCGTCGGCACGCAACGATTGGATCTCAAGCGGGCTATCGAAGTGTCGATGGGCATCACTCGTTTGGTGCTGACGTTGGTCTGCCTGAGAGAGCGCTTCGGTCTGATGACGCTTGCGGCGATCTTCTTTGCCATCACTCTCTTTGAACATGGTCTCAGCGCTTGCCTGGCTTATCGACAGTGTCCCGGCCTGCGGATCCGCTTTTGGAACTACAACCGCGAGACGATGCGGGAGTGCTTCGGCTTTAGTTCAATGAATGCGATCGCGTTGATCGCCGAGTACATGATTTATTTCACCGACACGATCGTCATTGGATTTGTGCTGGGGCCCAAGGCGGTGGTGCCGTATCAAATTGGTCTCCGAATCGTCCAGATGATTCAGATTCCCATCGCCCAAATCGGCGAAGCCGTTCTCCCCAAGGCCGGGGAACTGCACGCGAAGGAATCTTCCAGCGAACTGGGGCCTCTCGTTGCTCGGGGAATGGGGTTGGCGTTTCTCCTCGCGGGCGGTTTCCTCATCGGGGCGACCTACTTTGGCCAATTGCTGATCAACACCTGGATCGGTCCAGGGTACGGCGAGAGCTACCCCGTGTTGGTCATTCTCTTGGGGGCTCAGATGGTCGCCCTGCCAATGGTCGTCGCCCGCAAGGCGCTTCTGGGCACCGGACAGATTCGGCTGCAAGTGGTGATCGATCTCATGGAAGCCATTTGCAATCTCGGACTGTCGCTCCTGTTTGTCTCGTTCTGGGGGATCATGGGAGTCGCCTGGGGGACGTTTGTGCCGCTCGTGGTGATCGAACTGTTTGTGCTGTTGCCGTGTGCTATGAAGTTGTTGCATTTGCGGGTGCGGAGTCTCTGGAAGGAGACAATTGCCCCACAACTTCCCGCTTTTGCCGTTCTACTCGTGGCCTGCGACCTAGTTTCCCGACGTGTGCCGGAAACTGGCTGGCTTCCTCTCATGGCCGCAACGGCAATCGGGGGGGGGGCCCTGGTGGCCGTTCGGTACGGAACTCACCTGTTGGAGAAACGGGACCTCACCGCGTCGGTGTCCCCGATGAATTCCCCCGAAACCACCCCTCAAGCGGGTTAGTTTGATGTCGACGACGACACCTCAGATTTCCGAGTCTCCGAATGCGACACCGCCGTCTCCGCTGGTGTGGCGGTCGTATGCGTCGGGGGATGTTGGCGACGCCCTGACGGACTGGCGCCATCTCGAACAACGGATCAATGATCAGTCCGCCGCCTGCTGTTCCACCTGGACAGACTGCTGGCTTCACCATTATGGGAAGATCGTCCCCCATCGCATTCTCGCCGCGGAAGCCGATGGGCGCGTGCGGGGAATGGTCCTGATCACCGAAGGGGTGAATCAGACGTTCGGGCGCGTCCCTATTCAGACGCGGCACATTGGAACGGCCGGAGAACCTCAACCGGGGAGCGTCTGTGTCGAGTACAACCGCCTATTGGTGGAGGAGGCTTGGCGAGTGCCGTTCTTGCACGGAATCGTCGAACACTTGCATCGAGATTCCGGCTGGGAACAACTGCGGATCGACGGCTTTGCGGAGTCCGAACTGGAAGAGTGGCAAGCCAACTTTCCAAACGCAGACGTGCGTCGACGAGAAAGCCGCTACTTCGATTTCGAGAAAGCCCGGCAGGCGAACTCGGATGTGATTACTCAGTTGGGCAAAAGCACACGTGCGAATCTTCGGAGACGGATTCGTCAATACGGAGACATCGCCGTCGAATGGGCGGAGTCGGTGGCGAAGGCGGATGAGATCCTGCATGAACTCGTTCAATTGCATCAGGCCCGCTGGAATGCCGTGGGAGAGCTTGGGGCTTTCGCAAGTCCCTACTTTTCCGGGTTTCAACGGGACGCCGCGATTCGGCTATTCCTCGAAGACCGGGCCGTCCTCTTTCGGGTCATGCAGGGAACACAGACAGTCGGCTGCCTGTACCTGTTAGTCGACCGAGGTCGCCTGCTGGACTACTTGTCGGGGTTTGTCTCGTTCGACGTCCTTCCCAGCCCGGGTCTGGTCTGCCACTACCTCTGCCAGGAGGAAGCGCTCAAACGCGGCTACAACGCCTACGACTTCCTCGTCGGAGACAAGCGGCACAAAGAGAACCTGTCGACGGACACGAATTTCCTATGTTGGCTCGAGTGGTCCCGTCCCAGCTGGAAAATGCGATCGCTGCAAACCATGCGGACTGTGAAGCAGCGACTTCGAGAGTGGCGGGCCTCGTCTTCCAGTTCGGAATCCTCGAATTCGAAATCAGAAAAGTCGGACTCATGACTTTTGCATCCTTGAACACAAAGCAGCCGACCACTCACGACGGTGCTTCGCCACCGAGTGCGGATTTCCCGTCGAGGAAACTTCGTGTCTGCCATTTAAGCATGACGCTCCAGATAGGAGGGCTCGAACGGTTGCTTGTGGACTTCGGCAAGTTCCATGACCGCGACCAGTTCGACCTCAGTTTTGTCGCACTTGGAGAACTAGGTCTCCCGGCGGACGATCTTCGAGAATACGGCTATCCCGTCCAATCCATGAACATCCAGAAGTCGGGCAAGCTCTGGACTATCCGTAAGCTGAGAAACTACCTCAGGCAAAACCAGATCGACATTCTCCATACGCATAATACTTATCCCCAGTTTTATGGGTCTCTGGCCGCGCGTTGGGCCGATACGCCCGTGATCCTGAATACCCAACATGGCCGCGGCTGTGGATTCGGCTGGAAGCCGTTGGTGCAGTTTCAGTTGGCCAATCGCTTTACGGATACCGTGATCGGCGTGTCGGAGGACGCGGCGGCGATTTGTCGAGAACAGGACCTCATTGCCGCCGACAAGATCGGCTGCATCTGGAACGGCATCGACGTCGACCGATTCCAGTATCACGGCCCGGCCGATGAGTTGACGGCCATTTCCGTCGGCCGTCTCTCTCCGGAAAAGGGGCTCAGCACCCTGCTGCACGCTTTGCCGTATGTCTTAAAGGAACATCCGGGTTTTCGAGTCAAGATCGTCGGAGATGGGGCGGAACGAGCGCCTCTCGAAGCCCTCTCGTCGGAATTAGCTCTAACAGATAACGTCGAATTTCTCGGGGAGCGAAAAGACATCCCCGAACTTTTGAGAACGGCCGGGTTTTATGTCGCTTCTTCGAAAACAGAAGGAATCTCGTTGACACTTCTGGAAGCGATGGCCGTCGGGCTCCCGATTGTGACCACCGAGGTCGGAGGCAATCCAGAGATTGTTGTTCCGAACGAGACCGGGAAACTCGTGCCGCCGTTGAATCCCGATGCTCTGGCGACGGCGATTTGCGAAATGATTGAGGAGCGAGCCTTATGGCCGGACTACGGCCAGCGCGCTCGAGCCCGTGTGGAAGAGAACTTTAACATCCGAAAGATGGTTGCTGGCTACGAAGACCTTTATCGAAGTTGCTATCGCCAAAAACGATCAACGTCTTAAGCCGAGAGCGTCGTCATCAGTCAGCATGTGAGAATTCACGAGCGATGTCAGTAACAACTTCCCCAATTCGAGTGGCTTTGGTTGGCTGTGGTCAGATTGCCGATGCCCACCTGTCACAGATTCGGCGGATTCGTTTCGCCGATCCGGTCGCGGTGTGCGATGTCCATCCCGATCTCGCTTATCAGGCGGCGGTCCGTTTCGAGGTCCCTGCCCAGTTCACCAGCATCGATGAGATGGTCGAAACCACTCGCCCGGATGTCGTGCATTTAACGACCCCGGCCCATACCCATGCTGCTTTAACAAAGAAGCTTCTCGGTTTGGGATGCCACGTTTATGTGGAAAAGCCATTTACGCTCGATGCTCAAGAGTCGCTTGATGTCCTCGCGACTGCTGCGTCAGTGGATAAAACGGTTTGTGTGGGACATGACCAACTGTTCGATCCGACTTGGCTGACGGCGAAGAAATGGATTCAACGGGGATTGATCGGGGACGTGCGGCACCTCGAATCGGTTTTGGGATATCCGATTGATGGCAAGTTCGGTTCGCTGGTGGCAAGCGATTCCAACCATTGGGTCCGAAAACTCCCAGGCGGCTTGTTTCAGAACACCATCTCACATCCCCTTTATCGTATTACTGACCTTCTCAATGATTCCCAGCCGGACATCACAGCCCATTGGCGAACGCGGGATGACTTCGATTTTCCCACAGAGCTGAGCGTTCAAATGCAGGGAACGAAACAGACCGGTTCGCTCACATTCTCGACCGATCTGCCCCATCAACGCATCACCCGAGTCTACGGTACCGACGGAACCCTGGACCTTGACTTCGATGCTCAAACGCTTCGTTTGTCTCGTCGTACGAAACTGCCGGGAGCATTCGCGAAGTTGGAAGCTCCTTTCCAACAGTTCCGAAACTCCTGCTGGAATCTTCGCCACAATATGTGGCGGTTTCTTAAAGCGGATATTCATTATTTTGCGGGAATGAAAACATTGTTCGAGGAGTATTACGCTCACGTTCAAGGCCGTGGCCCGATCCCTATCGAACCGGACGAAATTCATCGGGTGGCGCTGCTGATGGACCGGATCTTCGAGCATTGCCGAAGCAGAGATGACGCTTCGGAGAATCCCATGGAAGACAAATCCCCGCAAACGTCGGAGGCCGTGTCATGTCTTTAAGAGCGCTCGTGACCGGAGCCACAGGCTTCCTTGGACAACGGCTAGTAAGATCCCTTCTCGAAAAAGGGGCGCATGTGCGCTGCCTCGTCCGACAGTCGAGCAACGTCGCCACGCTGACGGATCTGCAGAGTCAGAACCCGACCGGCCAGTTGGAGATTGTCACGGGAGACCTCGGCGATTCCAAATCGTTGGTCGCCTCGCTCGAAGGAATTGACGTGGTCTATCACCTGGCGGCGGCGTTGTCCGGAAGCACGGCTTCGATGTTCCTGGGGAGCGTCATCCCGATGAGAACCCTCGCTGAAGCGGCCGCGCAAGCGAACGTGCAGCGGTTTGTCCTTGTCAGTTCGCTGGGGGTCTATGGAGCCGCTGAGATGCGAAGTGGAACCGTGCTTGATGAATCGGCGCCGGTCGACCCGCATCCTGAGCAACGGGATCCCTACTCCTTCAGCAAAATTCGTCAGGAACAAGTCGCGAGAGAGATCGCGGCGGAACGGGGAATGTCTCTGGTCGTTGTCCGTCCGGGGGTGATCTATGGTCCAGGGCGGCCGTTGTTGACGAGTCGCGTGGGGCTGTCGATTGGTCCGCTGCTCATTCGCATGGGCGGGCGGCAGCCGTTGCCTTACACCTATGTGGAAAACTGTGCTGACGCCATCATGCGTGCCGGGATGGTCCCCGATATCGACGGAGAAACCGTCAATGTCGTCGACGACGGCCTCCCCACCGGCAAAACCGTGGTTCGGTTTCTGAAGTCCCATGGACAGCGAATCCGATCACTCTGGGTGCCGGCTCCGTGTATTCGCCCCTTAGCGGCACTGGCCGGGTGGTATGCCAATTGGTCGGAAGGACAAATCCCCGCCGTGCTCACTCCCTACAAGGCGATGTCGATGTGGAATCGCCTCCGCTACTCGAACGACAAAGCCAAGCGCCTGCTCGGCTGGCAACCACGAGTTTCCATCGAAGAAGGCTTTCGCAGAACCATCAGAGAGAGGAGAGAGTAGAGAGGAGAGTGGAGAGAATTTCACAATTCCGAATCCGAACCCCGCATCCCGATCCCCGAACCCCGATTCCCCCATGCGTCTGTTGTTTATCAGTACCACGTTTCCTGACACTGCGAACCCAACACGGGGAACGTACAACGCTGCGCTCTGTCGGGAGTTGGCGCGGGATCACGAAGTCCGAGTGATCTCTCCGCAATTGTTCACCGAATCCATTCCCCGCAAGTTCCAAGGCAAACGCTGGAGCGTTCCCCCAGCCATCCAGGAGCTGGAAATTCAGGTCGAGTACCCGACCTTCTGGTACACGCCGAAGATGTTTCATGAATACTCGGGAAGCCAGATGTGGTGGTCGGTCCGCAAGACGGTGGAACGGGCCGTTCGCGAATTCCAGCCCGATGCCGTGCTCAGCTACTGGGCTCACCCGGAAGGGGAGATTGGTGTCCGGGCCGGTCGACTTGCGCAGGCTCCAGCCGCCGTGATCGTCGGGGGGACGGACGTCCTCATCCTTCCCAACCTTCCGAAACGGGGAACTCGCGTTCGACGGGTGCTGACCGATTCGGACGCGGTCATCACCGTCAGCGATGGCCTCAAACAGGCCGCCGAAGAATTGCCGGTGCCTGCCGAGCAAGTCCGCACGATCTATCAGGGAATTGACGACACGCATTTCCATACCCGCAAATCCCGGGAAGAATCACGCAGTGAGTTGGGACTCGCTACCGACACCTCGCATCTGGTCTGGGTTGGACGGATTGTGCCCATTAAGGCTCTCGAAGTTCTGCTCCGGGCCAGCGCGGCCTTGGCACAACGACAGGTCTCCTTCCAGTTACACCTGCTAGGGAACGGTCCCGAACGGCCGTCACTCGAAAAACTGGCGAAGGAACTTGGCCTGGAGAACATTGTCAGAATTCAGGGAGCGGTCGGCCATGATCGGTTGGCAGACTGGTATCGCGCCGCGGATTTGACCGTGATGTCGAGTTTGTCCGAAGGGTTGCCGAACGTGCTGCGAGAATCGCTCGCCTGCGGGACGCCGTTTGTCTCGACGGATGTCGGCAGTATCCGCGAGATTGCCCGGCCCGAATACTCCCAACTCGTCCCCGTCAATGATGTCGAGGCGTTGGCGAAAGCCATCGAGGAGACCCTCCATCCTGACTATCGAGACGGAGCCAAGTGTTATCAACCCCGGACCTGGAGTGACTGTGCGAGCGAAGTG
>JAGQQQ010000529.1 GCA_020426125.1 Planctomycetaceae bacterium | reverse complement strand
GTTCTTTCACCGAGAAGGGGCTCACCTGCTCTGCGAAGTTCCCATCTCCTATACGCAGGCGGTTCTAGGAGCGACGGTGGAAATTCCGTTAATCGACGGCAAGCAGGATCTTGATATTCCCCGCGGAACGCAGCCGGGGCATGTCTTTCGATTTCGCGGGCTCGGCATGCCCGATCCCCATGGCCGCGAACCGGGCGACCTGCATGTGAAAGTCAACATCGTCGTTCCGAAGAAAGTGGGGGAGGACCACGAGGAGATCCTCAGACAACTCGCCAAACACGAACATCAGGAAGTCCACCCCCATCGCAAGAGCTGGCTCGACAAACTGAAAGAGTTCGTGACCGGCTCCCCATCCGACGAAGAGGACTGAAGCAAGATCACTGGCCCCGTCCGTGAAATCCGTTTGACATTATCAAAGTGCCTGATTGGCATGATCAAGAGAACGTGCCTCCCACACGTGGAACCATGAGCGAAGAACTCCCCCCTGATGAACTGAGCCCGTCTTCGGCTGACGATTCCGAACAACAACCTCTCGAAGAGGACGTTGCTGATACGGATCCACTCGCGACTCTAGCCGCGGAACGGGACGATCTCCGCGACAAGTTGTTTCGGCTGCATGCGGAGATGGAGAACTTCCGCAAGCGAGTCAACCGGGAACGGGACGAAGAGCGGAAATACGCCGGGCTTCCCATCGCCCGCGATCTGCTGTCGACACTCGACAATCTCCATCGGGCGATCGACGCCGGAGAAAAGTCGGAGGGAGACCACGGGGAACTTTTACAAGGCGTCCGCATGGTCGCCACCCAGATCGACCAAGTCCTTCAACAACACGGTATCGTGCCGATCCCAGCGCTGGGCGAACCGTTTGACCCGAACGTGCACGAAGCGCTTCAACAAGTCCCGAGCGCGGACCATCCTCCCATGACCGTGATTCAGGAATACGAACGCGGATACAAACTTCACGACCGCGTGATCCGCCCCAGCAAAGTCATCGTCTCCATGGCCCCCCCAAGCTGAACGAATTCCTAACTCCTCATTCCCAGATCCTCAATCCTTACTCCTCCCTGAGTGCACAATGCCGACTTACGATTACGAGTGCAAAAACTGCAACCACACCTGGGAATTGTTTCAGTCCATTAAGGCCAAGCCAATTAAGAAGTGCCCGGAATGCGGCAAGAACCAGGCCCGCCGGGTCATCGGTCCGGGTGCGGGAATCATCTTCAAGGGATCCGGGTTCTATCAGACGGACTATCGTAGCGACTCCTATAAAAAGGCCGCCGCCGCGGAGAAGCCCTCGAGCGGGGAATCCAAAGGTGAGTCGAAGGCGAGCAAGTCCGACTCATCCAGCACGAAGTCCGAGAGCTGATCTTCGGGTCGAAGCCAATCGGTTCAATCGACGGGGCGTCCATTCTCAGGGCGTCCCGTTTTTCAATGAAGACCTTGAATCACGTTTGAGTCTTTCCGGGGAAGGTCGATAGACTCACGCTGTGAAAGGCGTGCTATATTCCTGTTCCGTGCACCCCTCGCCCGTGAAGTGTTCATGACGATGGCCAAACCATCGACAACTTGGCATTGGCTCAAGACCGCGTTTGCTGTCCGCTCTCCAGAGGAACCGTTGACAGATAGCCAACAGCGCTTGATCCATCATCTGGCCACTGAGGTTGTGCGACGACGTCTCTCCGTTCCGGCCCTCGCCGCACTCGAAATGTCGCGTCCGCTCAGCTATCTCGGTTCGCAGGCGATGCACTTCTTTCAGCCAATGGTCTCCGCCTTCGCAGGAACAGCCGGCTACCAGGACCTCGCGAAGATCTTCGAACGCCGCGATGGCGTGGACCTCCTCGCACAGGCGATCGAAGCGGCCGAACGCGAATCGGATTCCGCGTCCCCTGGCGAAGACAGGCACCCCCACTAATGGCCGACAACGAGTCTCCCAGCCTGGAACGCGATCCGAAGCTCCCTTCGATCGGGATCGTGTGCGCGTTGAATATCGAGATCCAACCGTTTCTCGACCGCTGCCTGTTATTCAAGACCGATAAAGGGAACGGCTTCAAATACCATGGCTGCGAGTTCCGCGACCAGCGAATCTGCGTCGCCGAAGGGGGCGCCGGGATGTCCCGGGCTCGTCAGGTGACGCAGGGGATCATCGACGCGTTCCAGCCACGCTGGATCCTCTCCGTCGGATTGTCAGGCGCACTCGTCGATGGCATTTCCTCCGGCGATATCGTCGTCGGTACCGGCCTCACCGACGAGCGAGGAGAAGCGTCGCTCGGTGTCAGCCTCAAGTTTCCGGCCGACCCCGCGCGGGGATTGCACGCGGGGAAGCTCTGCACTGTTGACCACATCGTCCGCGAACCCCGGGAGAAACGGGAACTCGCTGCCACAACCGGAGCGGTTGCCGTCGATATGGAGTCGCTCGCCGTCGCCAAGGTCTGTCGTGATCGGCAAACCCGGTTCCTCGCCATTCGTGCCATCAGCGACGACGTGAACACCGAACTCCCTCGCGAAGTCACCGCCATCCTCGGTCCTAAAGGAACGATTCGTGCCGGGGCTCTTGTCGGGTCCATTCTCAAACGCCCCAGTTCGGTTAAAGATCTTTGGGCGATGCGCGAACAAGCCGTCGTCGCTGCCGAACATCTCTCCAAATTCCTCGGCGGCGTGATCGAGCAACTTGACGAACGTTGATCGCCCGCATTCGGAAGACGCTGAGTTCGTTATCAAAACGCCATCACTCCCGACTGGGGGCATTCTGTCGTATCATACGCTTCGACAAAGAGAACTCATCTTGGAGACTGATGTGATGAAGTCGTTGACTCTTGCCTCTGGAGATCAACTTCCCAGCGTGGGAATGGGATTCTGGAAGGTGGCCCCCGCCGATGCGCCGCGTGTGGCCGTCGAAGCGATCGAAGCCGGCTACCGCCACCTTGACTGCGCCTGTGATTACGGCAACGAAGCCCAAGTCGGCGAAGGCATCCGCCAAGCCCTCGACTCCGGTCTTTGCAAACGCGACGACCTCTGGGTCACCTCGAAACTCTGGAACACCTACCACGCAAAGGAACACGTGCGGCCTGCCGTTGAGCGCTCGCTCAAGGACCTCGGTCTTGACGTTCTGGACCTGTATCTGATTCACTTCCCGATCGCACAGAAGTTCGTCCCGTTTGAAGAACGCTATCCTCCCGAGTGGTTCTACGATCCGAACGCCGACTCGCCGCAAATCGAATTTGCGAAGGTTCCGATCGCGGAGACCTGGGGGGCTATGGAAGACCTCGTCGACGCGGGTCTCGTGAAGAACATCGGCGTCTGTAACTTCGGCACGTCCCTTCTCCGTGATCTGATGAACTCTGCTCGGATCGCTCCCAGCGTGTTGCAGGTCGAAATGCATCCGTATCTGACGCAAGAGAAGTTGCTCCGGTTCTGCCAGGAGTCCGGCATCGCGTTGACGGCCTTCTCCCCTCTTGGGGCTCTCTCCTATCTCTCCTTAAATATGGCCACCGAACAAGAGTCGGTTTTGAAGCAGCCACCAGTGATGCAGGCCGCGGAACGGCTCGGACGCACACCGGCCCAAGTGGTCCTCCGCTGGGGTGTTCAACGGGGAACCGCCATCGTCCCCAAGACCAGCCGCCGCGAACGGATGCAAGAGAACCTCGCTCTATTCGATTTCGAACTGACCGATGCGGAGATGAACGCCATCTCCGAATTGAACCGCGATCGCCGATTCAACGACCCCGGCGTTTTTTGTGAAGACGCCTTCAATACATTTTGTCCCATCTACGAATAAGGATTCACCATGTCGACACTCAAAGTTTCCCGCCCGTCCCTGCCCGGTCAGCAATTCTACGAAGGCTCCGTTTTCCCGCTGGTCATCACCTGTGATTCCCCTGACGCGACGCTGGAAGACGTCAAAGCCTGGATTCAGGAAAATCGAGACACATTGACCGAGGAAGCATCGGTGAATGGGACGATCCTGTTCCGGGACTTTCCGGTCCCCTCGGTCGAGGCGTTTGATGAATTCATCCAGGCGTTTGGCTATCGCAATTTTAAGTATGAAGACTCGCTCTCGAACGCCGTTCGTGTGGTCAAGACGGAACGGGTCTTCACCGCCAACGAAGCCCCGCCGAATGTAACCATCTTCTTTCACCATGAAATGGCACAGACCCCGGTCTACCCCGGCAAGCTGATGTTTTACTGCGAAGTCGCTCCCGAATCGGGGGGAGCCACTCCGCTCTGCCGTTCCGACGTCCTGTATGAACGGATGCAACGGGAACTCCCCGAGTTTTGCCGAGCCTGCGAAGAAAAGGGGCTGAAATACACGAACGTCATGCCCGCCGCCAACGATCCCACTTCAGGAATGGGCCGCAGCTGGCAAAGCACGCTGGCAACGGAAACGAAGGAAGGCGCCGAAACCCGGTTGGCGAAGCTCGGCTACAGTTGGGAGTGGCTTGACGATGGTTGCCTGAAAGCGACAACCCCCGTCCTCCCGGCGGTCCGCGAACTCCCCGATGGCCGCAAGGTCTTCTTCAACCAACTCATCGCGGCGTACAAGGGTTGGAAGGACACCCGCAACGACCCGTCTAAAGCAATCACCCACGGCGACGGCACCATCCTCGACCGCGACGCCGTGCTTCGCGCCGCGGACATCGCGGAGGAACTGGCCTTCGACGTCCCTTGGCAAGTCGGCGACGTCGCCCTGGTCGATAACTACGTCGCAATGCACGGACGAAGAACCTTCACCGGCACCCGCCGCGTCCTGGCTTCCCTGGTAGCGGCGGACGAGTTCGCGGAGTGACGGCAGTGCGTGTAGCGACTGTCTTGAAAATCAAGTGGATTGAGGTTGGATTTCCCAGGTGTTTCCATTGCGGATCATGACGTTGAGAATGGTGATCAGTTTTCTCATAGCAGCGATCAGCGCCACGAGTTTGGGTTTGCCATTTGCCACCAGACGTTCATAAAAGCGTTTGATGGCGGGGTTATGTTTCATCGCGACAACAGTGGGCATATACAGAGCTTTGCGGATCTCGACGCGACCGCCGCCGGTGGTGCGTTTGCCGCGCAGGTTGGCCCGGCCAAGAATTGGCCGGGT
>JAGQQQ010000528.1 GCA_020426125.1 Planctomycetaceae bacterium | reverse complement strand
TCAGCATCTGCTGCTGAATACGATTCACTGGAGTGCCGGCCTCGAGATTCCCATGGACTGGCAGGCCAGTAGCGGTGTTCAAAACCACTGGGAGATCGTGGACGTTCCGTTGCAGGGAAAGTCGGCGGACAATGGGGCCGGTTGGTATCGGTGTGTGGTTCACCTCCCTCAAAGCTGGAAAGAGGACGGCACGCTCACTCTGGGACAACTTGATCAGGAATCCGGCATTCGCAAAGCGTTTCTCAATGGAACTCCCCTCAAATCGACAACAGAGAAAGTCTGGACCATTCCCAAAGATGCCGTTGTGGGGGATGACTTCAATCTTTTGGTCGTCCAATCGCAACAGGGGCTCCGCTCCGCACCATCGGTCGATTCATCGACTGCGGGAAAACTGCTCCTCGCGGGCCGTTGGCAGTATCATCGGTCCATCGATCAGGATCTTTCGCAGATCCCCCTCCCGGCGAAGTTTGGAGGTGGAGCGGATATCGTCTTTTCGTTGGCAGACTCGCTTTATGTCCCCCGTCCATTGACGCGGCCCGGCGAGTTTACGCCCGGAATCGAAGGCCCGGCGTGCGACGTCGATGGCAACGTCTACGCCGTCAACTTCGCTGAGCAGGGCACCATCGGGCGCGTCTCGCCACAGGGAGCCGGGGAAGTCTTTGTCACCCTTCCCGAGGGAAGCACGGGAAACGGCATTCGCTTTCTGGACCGTGAGACTTTCTACGTTGCCGATTACACCGGCCATAACATTCTCAAAGTGAACTTGGATTCCCGGAAAGTGACTGTCCACGCTCACAATTCGGCCATGAATCAACCGAACGACATCGCGATCATGGACGACGGCACGCTCTTCGCCAGTGATCCCAACTGGCCCGAGTCGACGGGCCAGCTTTGGCGGATCGATCCCGATGGCACCACCACCCTGCTTGCCAAAGACCTCGGCACCGCCAATGGCATCGAAGTCAGCCCCGACGGCCAGACTCTTTACGTCAATGAAAGTGCCCAGCGAAACATCTGGGCGTTCACGATCACTCCCGAGAAGTCGCTGACAAGCAAACGCCTCCTTAAGAAGTTCGATGACTTCGGCTTCGACGGTATGCGCTGCGACGTCGACGGCAATCTCTACGTCACTCGGTATGGAAAAGGGACTGTCGTCAAGCTCTCCCCCGAAGGCAAGATTCTTCGTGAAATCCCGGTCCTGGGTTCCCGTCCCAGTAACCTCTGCTTCGGCGGCCCCGATGGCCGCACGATCTACGTCACCGAAGTCGAGTCTCAACGGCTGGTTCAATTTCGCGTCGACCGCCCGGGGCGGGCTTTTGTGAAGTAGTCACGCCGTTTTGGCAAATTCTGCAATTGGAACGCGGCAGACTTTGTCTGCTATGAGGGTTATCACGCGAATCCGATACCGGGAATCTCAAGACGCCGCTCTGTCTTTAGACAGGCTCCGGACCAAAGTCTGACGCTCCGATACTGAAGGCAGGATTAGCTTCAAGTTTCGACTCGATGCCACCAGGGAGGGGCCATGGCCAGTTCACACCGTATTCTTATCGGACTTCTCGCATTGTCGGTCACTGCCGTTGGATGCACACACGTCCAACTTCAGCGGTCTCATAACAAACACATTAGCACACTGACCGACATCGCGTACCGGCAGACGCTCGATAACATCGCAATGATCCATTGCAACCCCGGAGCATTGCCGCATGTGTCGATTGTTGGCGCGGGGCAAACTCAGGTTTCGGATACAGGTCGAGGCTCAGTGGGTTGGACATTCGTTCCCGGAGACTACACGAGGACCGCTTTAGGCTTGGACGGAAGCCGCACATTGGCTGAAAGTTGGACCACCGCACCCGTCACCGATGCCGACAAGCTCAAGCATCTTCAATGTGCTCTCCGCCTGATGACAAAAGGTTATGCCTTGGAAATCACGGAATTTCAAAAGGAAGTTCCAGTCCCAGATCCTCTTGGGGTCGATGGTCTCAAGGTCACGGAATGGAAGACCTACTATCGTGTTGGCCTTTGTTCGGACACGGCGTGCCACGAATGCCTGAAAGAACTCGTCGACGTTGGCTTTCTTGCAAGTCCTCCTAAGAAAGACATCGCAGGGAATAAATTGGAATTGAAGACCTTCGCCGCTGCGGAGAAGTACCTGGCACAACTCTCCGAAGAGATGTGTTGTAAGCTCCCCACTCGGTGGTACGGATTCTCTGAAAAGAAATTCTCGATTTGGAAGAAGCACTGCCACACAGGCGTCTACGACGGCTGCTGTGGCAAGTACATCGCCTGGGTTGATTCGTGCAATGTTGATGCTCTTTCTCGGGCAACTTTAACGCTCCAGAAACTCGCCGTTCTTGAGGATCCGTCCACACCATCTATGGAAGTTCGCCGACTTGTGAAAATTGGCGGTGAGGAACTTGAGTACAAAGCGACCGTGGCAGGCTCCCTGGATGACGCCGAAGCGGACATTCAGAAATTCATTGACGCCCGGCCTGATCCGAACAAGATTGGTCCCGAAGACGCTGGGGGGCAACGTCCTCAAAGGTTCAATTTCGAAAATCTCAAATCACTCCCTCCGAGGGAACAGAAGTCGACCCCAGCACCATTCCTTCAGCAGTTCAACACCCCGATCGTCGTACCATCAACAGGATCGGCAATCCAGATAACGCCGTAGTTCCGTAGCCAGCAGGAGACTGAGGTGCCCGAGGAGCATGAACACGGCGAAAATCGCAATCGGTGTTCGCCGTGATTCACTGGAAGATTGAGATGATGTCCTTCACAATGGCTGCATACGATTGATGGAATCGTGTGAGCGTCTCTGAAGGACAATTCAAATGCTCGACTCCCCCTTAACTCACGCCGGGCGGCACTTGTTGAATCGCCGGGATTTTTTTGGTCAAACTGGTTCAGCCTTGAGTGCCATTGCGCTGACGCAACTCCTCGCTGATCAGGGATTGCTCGCGGCGGACTCATCGTTCAAGCCGGCGATTGATCCGGCTCAGCCGCACGCGCCGCGAAAGTCGCATTACGCTGCGAAGGCCAAGAACGTCCTCGTCGTATTTTGCGCCGGGGCGTGCAGCCAATTGGAGACTTGGGACTTCAAACCGGAGTTGATCAAACGGGACGGCCAGCCGATGCCGGGTGGTCCGGCGGTGACCTTTCAAGGACCTTCGGGGAATCTTGCCCGTCCGCAGTATGACTTCAAGCCGCGCGGAGAGTCGGGCAAGATGGTCTCCGAGATGATCCCTCATCTCGCGGAACTGACAGATGAATTGGCCTTTGTCCATACGCTCACCAGCAAGTCCAATACCCATGGGCCTGCGGAGAACTTCCTGTCGACCGGCTTTGTGCAAGATGGCTTCCCGAGTATCGGGGCCTGGGTGACTTACGCCCTCGGAACCGAGAATCAGAATCTGCCGGCATTTGTGGCCATCCCTGATCCTCGCGGAGTTCCGCAGGCGAGCGTCAACAACTGGGGTCCGGGTTTTCTGCCCGCGGTGTTTCAGGGAACCCCGTTTAGCGCGAGCGACCCCATCCGCAATCTCGAACGTCCGAGCGGTGTGACGCCCGCGTCGGACGTCGCGGCCCGTGATCTTCTTAAGATGATCAACGACGAGCATCTCAAACGCAATCCGCTCGACAGCAGCCTCGCTGCCAGAATCGCCAGCTACGAACTCGCGGCACGCATGCAACTCGCCGTCCCTGAGATTACGGACCTCACGACCGAGACCGAGCACACGCTCACAATGTACGGAGCCAACGATCCCGAGGATGAGATTAAAGCCGGGTTCGCGAAGAATTGCATCCTTGCGCGTCGGCTCATCGAGAGCGGTGTCCGGTTCGTCCAACTGTTTAACGGGGCCTACGCCAGCGGCGGCAAGCTGAATTGGGA
>JAGQQQ010000527.1 GCA_020426125.1 Planctomycetaceae bacterium | reverse complement strand
CCACTTATTGATCGCCCGGTCCTTAATTCGATAATACGGGGCGAAAAGCGACTGTGCCGAGAAATGCTGACCGCCGTTTAGTCAGGACGGACGGCGGTCAGGTATCGAATCGCCCCCCATTCATCGACGTGATGAGCGACCAGATTCGCGGGGATTCCTGCTTGATCGGCCAACGCTTGCATCTCCTGTTTAGACCGATGGATCAAGAACCAGTTCCCGCACCATTCAATATATGGGCGAGTTCGGTGAGTCTCCGCGAAGTTTCCAATCACCAACCGGCCTCCCCTGTCCACGGCATTCCAGAGCCGCTTGAGAAGACTGACCGCGAGGCGGTCCTGCAGGTAGTCGAATAACCCAGCGCACCAGACAAAGTCGTAGGGCGTTTGGGGACGAAACAGGATGGCATTGCCACAGTGGAAGTTCACAGATTGTGAAAGGACCGGACCGATCAAAGTTTTAGAATAAGCGAGGGCATCGGCGGAGTTGTCCAAGCAATCCACGGTGATCATATCCTTGAGAGAGCTATGTCGTACCAATGCGTCTCGAATTTCACGACCCGGCCCACTCGCGACATTCAACACCCGACACGAACGCGATGTGTCGGTAGCAACGATGTCCTCAATGATGTCCCCAAATAAGTCCTTTCGGGCACAGACGGCGAGCGGGGCGTCCTGGCGATGGTAAAATTCATCCCATAGACGGCCTCGTCCAGGCGAGTCTGACAATTTTTGATATGTCCAATCAATGCTCAGGAAGTCGCCAGCATAGCCCAGTGGCTTTTGTCGACCGCGCCGGTGGATGTTGCTCGTGTCCAACTCGGGCGCTGTCTTCTCGAAGCAATACTTCATGAGTGCTTCCCGCACAGTTGGGAGGCAGTCGCACGAGGCATCGTGGATTGTTTTCAGCCTTCGATGAAACTCCTGATCAAATGTGCCCCCGTTGTCACCGTCGTAGGAAGTCATCAAGGAATAGAGAGAATCAATCGAAGCGGAGATGCGACGAAGATAATCCGTCTGGTCTGGTGACAACGTGTCCATTTGCAATGTTTTCATGAACGTGCTTGCTTGTACAAATTATGGGATCAAGTATTTATCGATTAAGTTCATTCGGTATGATGCGCGATGTTCTTCCACTAAGAGTCTTATCGCAGTTTCCCAGTGATGTCTTGGTTGACGAATTACCTCCACGCTTCCGAACCCCTCGGCGTCAATTCATGAATGTCGTTCGCCCTTCTTTCTAAAAATCATCTTGCTCAAGTCGCCGAATGTTCGGACGCTTCCGACCTCGTCGTTCCGAATCGTTACCGCGTATTTCTTTTCCACCTTTTCAACAATATCCACAATGTCCATCGAATCGGCGCCGTAGTCCGCGACAAAGGCCGCGTCGTCGCGTGCAGGATCAACTTGGACCAGCAGGATTTCGGAAATCCATTCCGCGAGTTCGTTTCGAAGCTGTTCACTGTCAGGCATGGGGGTCTCCGAGGAGAGTCGCGATCGCGGCGGCGGAAGTGAAACCGGCGCCAAAGGCTGTCATTGCGAGAGGAGCGTTTCGGGGGAGTTCGTCCCAGTACAAATCGATCGCCAACGGGATCGAACTGCTGGAGGTATTTCCCGTTTCGGATAGTGTGGTGAGAACTTTGGCAGGCTCAATATCGAGAGCCTCTGCCACGTTCTTGAGGATTCGGGCACTGCCGGGATGGGGAATCAGTGCGGCCACCGACTCGACGGGAAGATTGGCCTCGTTTAGAGCGCTGCGGACCGCGTGGGCCATCCCTTTGTAAGCAGCGCGGGCGACGGCGATGCCGTCCATTGTGAGGAATGCCCCGCTTCCGACACAGGGGAGATGAATGGAAACATCAGGATCGGGACTGGCCAGGCTGATCGGAGCCGTGATTTCCAGCGGAGTGTCGGCACAGGGATTCGGCGAGAGGAGAGTCGCGGTTGCTGCGTCCCCAAAGAGAAACACGGTCACGGGATCCTCGGGATTGAGCGCAGGGGAGGCGACTTCGGATGTCAGCAACAGCACGCATTCATCCGGTTGCTCCCGGAGAATCGCCTGAGCGAGTTTGAGGCCATAGAGATATCCCGAGCAGGCAGCATTGAAGTCGAATGCATAGTGTTTTGGAGAGAGCCGCGGGTGATCTCGAAGGTGGCTGGCGACCTGACAGGAAATGGAAGGAGACGCTTCACGGGGACCAGTGACGCTACAGAGAATGGCTCCGATGGGCGGGGCTGTGTCTTTCATTTGGAACAAGAGGTGCTCGGCGGCGTCGATCGCCATCGAGACGGGCGACTGCTCTTCCGTCACCCAGTTCCGCTGGCGGACACCGGTTCGTTTGCGAACCATGTCTCCCGTCCATCCAGAAATTTGGGCCGCCAAACTTTCGGAGGAGACGACTTTCCCGCCGGTGACGGACGCTGAACGAGAACTATAAATGGTCATTCTCTCATGGTCTGAGGCCGACTTGTTTGTCATCTGCGAGTGCCTGCCTGTTGATGCGAACGCTTGTTTGCGCGTCAGATGGGGGATTCCGGGGTCTTCCTGCGTCGACGGTGGCCGATTGCCCCCATCGGAACCTTCCAGCTGAATTCGCATGAGAGGCTGCCCAACGGCGATTTGGTCACCCACAGACGCGCAAATGGCTTTGACCACTCCGGAGACGGACGTGGAGATTTCGACGACCGACTTCGTGGCTTCCACCTCAGCGACCGTTTGGCCGGGTTCGACGCGATCCCCGACTTTCACAACGAGGTCAACGAGATCAACCATTTCATCCGAGGGTCCGGAGCCGATCACGCGAATGATCGATTCACCAGGCGGATCCTTTTTGGGGGTGTCCCATTCAATTGTGCACTCCAGCATTTCCGCGCACGTTTCCAGGATGCTTCGGAACGAGGGGAGAACCTCCAGCTGATTGCCGAAATGGAACGGCACGAAGGTGTCAGGCCGGGCAACTCTTCTTGACAGGATCGTGCGATTCGCAGCCTCTGCGACGGTCGCCACAACCTCGGCCCCAAATCCCCCCGTCAGATTATCCTCGTGAACCACGATGAGGCGTCCTGTTCGCTCAGCGGACGCGATGACCATCTGTCGATCCCAGGGGGCGAGAGAACGGAGATCGATGAGGTCGACGGAGAAACCGTGCTCTTCCAGGACATCCGCCGCATGCCGACATTGTTGGACAGGGTTGCCCCAGGTCACGATCGTCAGGTCCTCCCCCGTTCGAATTCGTCGCGCCCGACCGGGAAGGATGAACTGTGATGAAATGTCATTTGACGTCGCTTGGTCTTCGAGATTGAGGCAGCTTTTGGGATATAGGAAAACGGTGGGTCTGGGGGACTGAAACACCGCATTCAACAACCCGGCGGCATCCGCGGCCGACGAGGGCATGACCACATCCACTCCCGGAATATGCGCTGCGAAACCGTCCATGGTTTGCGAGTGAAAGGGCCCCAGACCTGGCCGGTATCCTCCGCAGGTGGCCATCAGCAGTACGGGGCAACTCCAGTCGCCATTCGTTCGCCAGTACATGCTCGCCATCTCACTGAGAATCTGATTGAATGCGATCGGCAGAAAGTCGGCAAATTGAATGAATGCTACTGGTCTTTGTCCCGCCAGTGCCCGGCCGATCGCCGTTCCGACAATCGTGGATTCCGAAAGGGGAGCGTTCACGACCCGCCCGGGAAAAGCGGAACTCAGACCTTGAGTCACTCCAAAGACGTCTCCTTTCGGGTCTTCGATGTCCTGGCCATAGAGATGGACCCGTTGGTCCGTTTTCAAATGAAGGCGAAGCACATCCCGGATCACTTCACGCATCGTGAGCCGTTGACCTCCAGTCTTTCCGCGATACTCCGACCGATTCAATAATTCCATTTGGTAAGGTGCGACGGCTGTTGTTGCTGGTGTCGGCTCCTCTTCAGACAACACTTGTTCGACAACCCTTTGAACAGCACCGCGAATCTCCTCGTCGATTTCGTCGAGATCCGAAGGCGACGCTCCGGATCGCAACAGGTGCCTTCTGAGGAGAGTGACGGGGTCGCCCAACTCGCGAATTTCTTCAAGAGCGTCGACGGCCCGGTATCGACTTTGTTCATCGGCATTGGTGTGATTGTCGAGACGGTCCACATGGAAAACGAGGATCGCAGGACTTCGGCCCTCTCTCACCTGGAGGACTTGCTCTTCAACAATCGGACCCAGATTCGCGATGTTGCGGCCATTCACTCGTCGCAAAGGAAGGCCATAGAACTGGCTGACGAGCCCCTGGGGGAGATCGAAGAACGTCTTTCCCGCAGTGGGCGTGGAAATCGAATAGCCATTGTCGGTGACGACGAACAAGACCGGAAGTTGCCAACGGACCGCTTCCGCGACGGCCTCGAGAAACTCACCTTCCTGTGTGGTGCCATCACCCACCGAGCAGACGACAATCCCTTGATTTCCTGAGTCCTTCAATGCCGCTGCGATCCCGCAACACTGAAGCGCGTTGTTTCCCACTGGCCCGACCAGGCTCAGCAGATTCCGCTGTCGGCACGATAGGTGAGCACTCATCTGCCGTCCGCCCGAATGCGAACTTCGCCGCCCTAACAAACTTCGAAAGAATTCGGCGATCGAGACTCCTCGAGCAACCATCAACGCTTTGTCCCGGTAGTGCAGGTGGAGCCAATCTGCTTCAGTCAAAGAAGAGTTCAGGACTGCGGTCGACTCATGTCCGGCCCCTGAGACGTGGAAGAAGGCGTGCCCAGATCGGACGAGTTGTTGCTCTTGTCGATCAATCTCCCGAGCGGTTCGCATCTGCCGGTACAGGAGAAATGGCCCCTCGTTCGTAAGGAACTGAGATTCCGTATGATGGGTGTTGACTGAGAATCCCGGCATACCCGCAACAGTCCTATCTCAAGGGGTTCTTCGGAACTCCCATGTCATCGTGATGAGCGATAAACTCTCCAGGTTCTCGCCCAATGCTTGACACCCGCTGATGGAATCTTCGATTTGGTGAGAATGGAGGTCGTTGTTCGTCGGTTCGCCATCTCCGTAGACCGTATACAGGGTCTCTTAGCCGATCACCCGACCTCATTGACGAGGTGGAGTCGTTCGCAACTCATTCATTTCCCAAAACTGGATCCGCCCAAGGCGTCACAACGGTTCCAAAAACTTTCTGGGAATTCTGATAACTTCAAACGGCGGGACGCCCAATTCCGGTTCGACCAGGGTTGTCCGAGAAGGAAATCATCTCGCAAGGGACAGCCTGGCGATTCTCCCCAGTTTTTCTATGTTGATCATGACTTCATGGATGCTATTCATCCGAAATCGAATGGACGAATTCCGTTTCTTCGGGCGCAGATTTGAAAAATCTGAACTCAAGCGACAACATTCTTGGAACGGCAAATCTCACTGGAGCGGATCTCTTTTCAAGGAGAGTCTGTTGGCTCACCAGGAAGACCCTGCAACGGAAACACTTGTTCAACGCCTCAGAGATGGGGACGAGGATGCGTTGAATCACCTGTTAGACAACTATCGGGAACGTCTCCGTCAGGTGGTACGGGTACGTTTCGATCCACGATTGAATGCCAGAGTGGATCCCTCGGATGTGGTGCAGGACACCTATGTCGTGGCGGCTCGCCGAATCTCCGATTTTTTATCGGGAGAGAAGGTCCCGTTTTTTGTCTGGTTGCGGGGTCTGGCCTTCGAACGTCTCGTTGAACTCCAGCGAAAGCATTTGAAGGCACGTTCGCGAACCGTCGATCTTGAAGCCGGAACAGCCGCGAGTCTCGTCAAGTCGGCGCCGGATCGAAACTTCATAGAGGGGGATCACCCGTTTCGCGCCATGCTTCAGCGAGAACGGCAAGCTCGAATTCGGCGTATCATTTCCGAGTTTTCATCGGAGGACCAGGAGTTGCTGCGTTTAAGGCACCTGGAGCAGTTGACGGTTCGTGAGGTGGCGACCGTAATGAAGTTGCCTGAAGGAACGGTGAAATCCCGTCACTTCCGACTCTTAGAAACCCTCAGAGTTCAACTTGAGAAGGAACAGGATTCGGAAGGTGGGAAGGACTGATTCAACTTGTGGAGCGTCACCGAACGAAGGGGATCGCTCGCGAATGGAAGCTGTCGAAGCTCTGCTGGATGCGCTAAATTCCCAGTCGGAGTTCAAACTCTCCGAGTTCCTGAGAGAAGGGGCGACTTCCACATAGGAAGTTCTGTCTTACCTTCCCCTGTTGATTGATTTGAACGAGTTGAGCGACTGCGATGGCTCAGCTGTCGGGACCGATTTGCCCTCGTTGCAACATCATGCCGGATTCACAATTCCAGGCGAGTTGCGACTCGGCGAATTCGAACTGCAAGAGGAGCTTGGCCGAGGAGGAATGGGCGTGGTTTTCAAAGCCCAGCACCTAAAAACGGGGGCGATCTTTGCCCTCAAAGTACTTTCGCCCTTGAATTCCCGTGATGGCACGCTTATCGAGCGGTTTCGCCGAGAAGCGGAGGCAGCGAGCCGTTTGAACCATGGCAGTTTCGTCCGAGTCGATTCCTTCGGAAGAGAGAAAGGTTACTACTACTATGTCATGGAATATATCGCTGGACGCGATTTGGCCGAGGTCGTCCGCTGTCTGAGAAGGGCCGCCGCATTGGGCCGAAATCGACTTCACGAACTCTCGGAAATCTTGCCTTTCCTGTTGCCGACAGGAGACTGCCCTTCGACAGGCAATCAGAGATTCTTCCATTGGGTTGCCTGTCTCGGAAAGCAAGTGGCGGACGCCCTGGAATATGCCCATAAAAATGGCGTGATTCACCGAGACATCAAGCCGTCCAACCTCATTTTAGATCCTGATGGGCGCATTCGTATCACGGATCTCGGCCTTGCGCGAATTGTCGATGAAGCGAGTGTGACGGGAACGGGGGATATCGTCGGAACTCTCCGGTATATGAGTCCCGAGCAACTTCGTGCTGGGCATCGCCGCATTGACCAGCGAACGGATATCTATTCGCTGGGGGTTACAATTTACGAACTGATTTCATTGGCCCCTCTGTTTCCGGAAAGTGATCGAGAACGCCTGATTGAGCGGATTCTTTTTACGGAGCCGATCAAGCTGAGAACTCAAAGCCCGGAGGTTCCCCAAGATCTCGATGCGATCGTAATGAGGTGCTTGGCAAAATCTCCGACTGACCGTTATCACACCTCCCAAGAACTTGCAGACGATCTGGGCCGGTTTCTCCGAGGGGAGAGAATTGCTCCACGAACGTTTCACCGAATCAGGCACAATCTCCGCAGTCTTTCTCGCCGATTGTGGATGATCATCGCGGCCCTGCTTTTGGGGGCCGCATTGTGGCTAGTCGCCGACTCCTTCCGACACCATCCAACGAAGCAAGGTCAATTCGGTCGGGAGGGATTGGATACAGAGTGGACCGATCCACGGTTGGAGAGAAATCGGGTTCAATATCTGGTGACGAATAGCGCCCTGAGTCAGGGACTTCTGGAACTCGAACGTGGGCAATCTGCTGATGGAATGTTGTGGTTCGGAAAGGCTCTTGAACTCGTGGACAGCGGAACGCGACTCGAGGCGTTGATTCGCCGCAATATCAACGGATGGGAACGCGAACTTGCCCCCCTGACGGATTTCCAAACGATCTCCGATGTTCCGCTGGATTCACCCAGCGTTGTCGCGACCAGTGAGAATTACTTGGCAGTGGCAGAGAAAGATCAGGTGACTGTTTGGGGCCTTTCTGGGAACATTCGGCCCGTTGCCCGTCGGCAGCTTAAAGCGCCTCTGACCGGAATAGACCTTGTCGGGAATGATCCCCATCTATTAATGGCAACAGGCGATGGAGTCGTCGAAGTGTGGAACTTTCACTCAGACGAGATCGCACGACACAGTTTCCCCAAAGCAAAGCAAATACGACATCTCGAGTGTAGCGACGATGGAATGTCCCTGCTTACAACTCTCACAGATGAGGGGATCAGCATATGGAGACTCGAAGAT
>JAGQQQ010000526.1 GCA_020426125.1 Planctomycetaceae bacterium | reverse complement strand
TTTCGGGAGAGGAAGTCTCGGAAAAAAGATCCATCTGCAATCTTCCATGTTTCATGGAATTCCGGGGACCTGGCTAATGGGAACCGATGGCCGCCCACAGGGCGGTCATCGGAACGAAGACGGAAGCCGCATACAACATGGTGATCGTTCCTCCGACCACGACCATGGCGGTGATCGGGACAACCCGTTTTAGAAAGTCTCCCCGGGAAAGAGCCCGTTCCCGGTAGATATCGGACGCTTGAAGTAGGGATTCACTCAGCAAGGAATTCCTCGATCCGATCGAAATGAGCCATTCCAGGAATTGGGGAACTCGCCCTTCTTTCTGAAGTGCCGTTTCAAGACTTTCCCCGGTTTCCACCGTCTCAGCAACCCGAGTGAGTTGGTCATGAGCCTGTTTCGATGCCAGCGTCTCCGCAGTCAGCCGCAACGCTTCTGGCAGGGGGACCCCGTACTTCACCAACAGTCCCAGGATATGGGACATTCGAGCGATCCGAATGTCCCTGATCATTCGGCCGGCGCCGGGAATCCAGTCCAAACCTGCGACGATTGTCTCTCTTCCCCCCAGGCTCACCAGTCCGACAAACACGACGGCCATCAAAATCCCCAAACCGATCGCAATGGAGAACGCGGGAAAGCCATCGAGGAACTGCAGGTATCCGGGGGCCGGCAATCGCAGTGAGCCATAAAAATCTAGGACAATGGGGACAAAGGACCGGACGATCAGCGCAAGCATCAGCAAGCCAATCAGGCAGACCGTTCCGGGGTAAATCAGGCCCTGTAAGAGTGTCTGGCGAAGACGGGTCAAGTGCATCGTCATCGTGGAGATTTCATTCAGAACATCATCACTTCGCCCGCAGCGGATGCCCGCCACAAGAATGGCCCGATAAATGGGAGGAAGAGACGGCTCCGCTCGCAACGCATCATCCAAACTCTGTCCCGACTCTAAGCGATTCCCGATCCGTTGGGAGGTCTCTCCGAGTTCCGCGGCCATTCCCTTGCCCGCCTGTTTGAGTCCAAAGTCCAACGGGACACCGGCCGCGATCATGGCTTGAATCTCACGACTCAAGGCCACAACCTCGTCACCGCTCAGTTTTCGACGGGTTTCTTGTGACATCGGGACCGGCATACCTGGAACAGGGAAGGCGCATTCGGACTTCCAAAGGGGAACTACGCTTTAACGGAAGCAAATGTTGGAGAAAAGTTAGCCAACCGTTGAAACTCTGGAAAGTAGCTCGGGGCGAAAGAGTTGCTCCACAAGCCCTTTCCGGGCGACAACACCGACCGGTCGGCGATCGCCATTGGTCACAAGTCCATAGGACGCATCGGACACTTGCAGATGGTGCAGAGCTTCCAGTTTGCTCAGTGCCGCCGAGATCACCGGCATGGGATGAATCACGGGAACAGCCTGCTTCCACGCGACCAACTCCGCGACAAAGACATAGCCATGCCACGCTTCCGGTTGGCCGTCCCGATGAACAGCGACGGCCGACAGTCCGTACTTCCGAGCAAACTCCAGAATCTCCTTTCGCTTGCTGGTGTCCGAGACCCCGAGGACCCGGCCCACGGGGATCATCGACGTCGCAACGTTCTGAGGAGCGAGTTGCAGCAGCCCGTTGGCCAGTCGGCTTTGCAGGTCGCTGAGAATCCCTTCCTGGCGACCGAATTGCATTAACTGAACAAGTCGGTTCCGTCCGAGGACGATCTCCGACTGTTGGCTGGACGCCCCGGCCACCTTCTCAAACAGACGTGTCAATAACACCAAGGGAAAGCTCAACGGGAGAAACAGCCAGTAGAAGCCGTTCAACCAGAGCGCTTCACTCTTAAGTCGAGACAAAGGAGAGAGATAGTACAGGGTCTTCGGCAATAGTTCCCCGAATTGGAAGATGACGGGAGCCATCACCAGCGTGGAAGCGACTTCGAGGGTTTCATTCGTCGTCCCGAACAACAGAACGACTGCCGCCCCGATCGCATAAGTCGTCAGATAGTTCGCGACATTGTTGCCAATCAGACAGGTGGCCACGAAAAAAGCGGGGTTTCGGCTGAACCACAGCAGCTGGGTCGCGCGTTTGTCCCCCGACCGGGAATCAATCCCAAGCCGGGGAACGCTGAGTCGATAGAAGCCCGTTTCCGATCCGCTGAAAAAGGCGGACAGACGCATCCCGATCAAAAACAGGCCGATCGCGAATATCGTCTGAAACCAGATGTTCATTCATTCGGAGTGCCCGAAGGGCACCAGCTAAACGGGGCGGGGTGTCCGTCTCCCAAGTTCCAAACTAACGGGCGGCTTTGAACGCCCGTTGCAATTCTTCCAGCGACGTCCGGCCTTCGGCGGCGACACGCAGACCGTCCGACTGGAAGCTCTGCATCTTCTCCGCCCGAGCTTGCTGTCGCAAGGCGTCGGGATTCGCTCCCGAGAGGATGACTTTCTTGATTCCGTCCGTCACTTCGATTGCTTCGATCAGGCCGGTGCGACCATAGTAGCCGGTACCGCCGCAGCGTTCGCAAACGTCTTCTTCTTCTTCCTCCTCATCTTCACGAGGCGGCCGATAAAGGACCTTGGTCGTCGGTGGCAGTCCAATTTTCCCCAGAAGACGCGGATTGGGACGAAACGCATGCCGGCATTTCTTGCACAACAGGCGGATCAACATCTGGCTGATGACGAGCTTGAGCTTCCCGGCCACAAGTTTCGGGTCTCCCGAGAGTTTCACTAAGCGGGAGATGGCATCCGCGGCATCCTTGGCAGGAAACTCCGCAACGAATGCCGCCCTCTCGGACTTGTCCAATATGGTCTTGGCTGTGTCCGGATCACGAATGGGATCCACAAACAGCACATCGGCATCTTCTCGCAGGGCTCGCGTGATCGTCTGATCGAGAGTATCCCCTTCCAGCGATTGGAATGTCCGAATATGGCTCATCTCTTTCTCAAGATGGGCCAGGCAATACACAGAATACAGGTAGGCGTCCACACAGCGCACGGTCGCTTTCGCCAGAGTCGTGACTCCTCCCAAAGGCGGACCAGCAACCAGAATGAGCCCCGTCTTCTTCTTGGCGTATTCACGAATCTTTTCGACGAGAGCTTCGTCAAACCCCAAATCACTCGGGGTGTCGAGCGTCACATCCGGATCCTGCCAGCGAACAATTAACCGCTCCGCCCCACCCTGAACCGGCTGGTTGTCGATTCGCACTTCGTAGGACTTCTCATCGTAGGAGGAGTTGATTCCTCCCGATTGCGGTTTGTCGCGGACATTGGGATCGAGTCCGGCAAGCAACTTCAACATCTGGGTAATGCCGAGTGCGGCGGGACCGGGCATCCGATCGCCAGGATAGGAGATGCCATCAACAAAATAGGTCGACGTGGAAAGCTTTCCCTTGGGCTCGATTCGAACCATCTCCGCCCGCCGCGCGAGGGCATCGGTCACCAGCTTTTTCGCCGGGATCAAGGCCGCCTGAACCAAACGTCCATGTTTCGACAGATCGGCAGTGTTTCCATTGACGGCCCCCTGAAACAGGACGAGCTCGAGATCCTCTTCATCCTCATCGACATCATCGTCATCGTCGTCGTCACGTCCTCGGCGAAATATCACGACAATCGAACTCCCAAGCAGTCAAAAAAAGTCCAATTCATTCTACGACACCACTCTCCACCACGGGCTCATGGAACGGCCGAAGTGTGCATTTCCGTCAAGGGATTCTGACGCGGCAAAGCGAAATTGCCAACTCTGCCGCATGTGTCACTTGAGGTGATCACGCGACTCGGCTCAACCCTTCAATGTGAATTCTGGGAGGCGGACAAGCTCTCCCCCTTTCTCGGTCGACTGGTGGGCGCAAATTCCCACACAGGTCCAGTTCGCCGATTGCACGGCATTGGGCCATGGGTCTCGGTCATTGATCAACGCCTGTAAGAATTCATTGGCCAGATGCGGGTGGGAACCACCGTGTCCGCCCCCTTGCAGGAACGAGAGATGCTCAGAGTCATGAATCTCCTGCGGCATCGTGAACTTCTGGATCTCTTTGGGTAGCAAATGGGCGAAATCTGGAACTTCAATCTTCTCAGGAATCTCCGGTTCTGGCTTTTTGGCGGTATGCAGGACGTGCGGTTCATGTTCGACCAGCGTCCATTCGAAGGACTTCTTGGTGCCGTAGACATCGAAGCTTTCGCGGTACTGCCGAGCGACGTCATACAGAAACCGCCAGATGTGAGCCGAGATATCTGAGTCGGCGATCTTGATATGGCAACTCTCGACGGCGTACTTGTTGCCTGACTTCTGGGCGATGTCGTCCCGAACCGTTCCCGAACCGAAGCAACTCACATACTCGGCGACCCCATTCACGAGTCCCAAGATCGGGCTGACGACATGCGTCGCATAGTGCATCGGGATCATCTTCTCCCAGTAGGAGGGCCAGCCGTCCATGTCCTGGGGATGGGATGCAGCCATGTACTGAATCTTGCCAAGTTCTCCCTTTTCGTAGAGCTCCTTGATAAACAGAAACTCACGGCTGTAGACAACCGTTTCGGCCATCATGTACTTGAGTCCGGTTTCTGCGACCGTCTCGCAAACCTTGTCACAATCCTCGATGGTCGTCGCCATCGGCACTGTGCACATGACATGCTTCCCGGCTCGCAACGCCTCGATGCTCATCCAAGCGTGGTCGGGAATCGGGCTGTTGATGTGGACGAAGTCAATCCCCGGATCCGCCAAGACCTCTTCATACTGGGTGTATCGCTTTTCGATTCCGAACTCGTCCGCACACTTGTTCAGCTCGTCTTCGTTTCGACGGCAGACCGCAGCGACATGGGCGTTTGGGTGGGCCTGATAAATGGGAATGAATTCGGCCCCGAATCCCAAACCGATCATCGCGACATTGTACTGTTTCTCACTCATGGAATGTCCTTCTGTGACTCGCGGAATCGCATTTCAGTTGTGGGGAATCATGGGGAATTCGAACACGATGTGAGCAAAGAGGGGGTCATGAAATCACATCGTGGGGCACGCATACTAATCTCGCAGGAATCCGAGTGCCAAGTCTCCGCATCAAAATCGCAAAATGTCTTTCACTCGTCGGGGGGCAGGGGCGCTCCGCGAAGCGGAAGCCCCTGGTTTCGCCACGGGAATATCCGGGGGCTTCCTTCGGAGCGCCCCCGCCACCTTTCGTACGATGTCTGACAAACGATGGCCTTCATGGCCCGTCCAGCGACTGGACGTTTGCCGCCGGTTGGTCCATATTGCCCGAAAGCCAGTTTGGTGACCGCATCGTTCCCCCTCCGAATTGCTCCGCAAACTTTAAGTGACCACAATGAATGTTTTGCGTCTCTTGCTCCTCTGTTGCGTTCTCACAATCTCTCGGTCAGCTCCTGCAGAGGAGGTCAGCCGCGGGTACTCGATTCCGTTGATTGACCTGTCCGGTGAAACGGACCGGCAGGTGATCGTGGACCGGGAACCTGGGCAGTATCTCGGCCACCCGACGACGGTGTTGCTCGAAGACGGCAAAACCATCTTGTGTGTCTATCCGAAGGGACACGGCCGGGGACCGATTGTCTACAAGCGAAGTACGGATGGCGGAATCACCTGGAGTGATCGGCTCCCGACTCCCGAAACTTGGGCCACCAGCAAGGAAACGCCGACGATCCATCGGGTGATTGACGCCTCTGGGAAGAAACGCCTGATCGTCTGGTCGGGACTATATCCCGCGCGATTGGCCGTCAGCGAGGACGACGGAGCGTCCTGGTCGGAACTCAAACCTGCCGGGGACTGGGGGGGGATCGTGGTGATGGGCTGCCTCGAACCGGTCGAAAAGCCAGGGCGCTATTTGGCGATGTTCCACGACGATGGACGGTTCTTCACCGAACAGGGCTCTCGTCAATCTCCCGTCGTTTTCAAGCTCTTCAAAACCTTTTCGAATGACGGCGGCCTGACATGGTCGGAACCCGAGACGATTCTGTCCCGATCAGATATTCATTTGTGTGAGCCAGGGCTGATCCGTTCTCCCGACGGCAAACGCATGGCCGTGCTCCTCCGGGAGAACAGCCGAACGCGAAACTCCTTCATTATTTTCAGTGACGACGAGGGGCGATCCTGGTCGAATCCTCGCGAACTCCCGGGTTCGTTGACCGGTGACCGGCACACCGGCAAGTATGCTCCAGACGGCCGCTTGTTTATCTCCTTTCGCGATACGACGCATGAAAGCCCGACCAAAGGCGACTGGGTGGCCTGGGTGGGAACCTGGGAAGATTTGGTAGAGGGGAAAGAAGGGCAGTATCGCGTCCGGTTAATGGACAATCACAAGGGGGGGGACTGCGCTTATCCCGGTGTCGAAGTTTTGCCGGACGGCACGATCGTCACGACGACCTATGGTCACTGGTTCCCCGGAGAGCAGCCGTATGTGGTCGCCGTTCGTCTCACGCTGGACGAGTTGGACAAACGTGTTGAAGACTGAATCGATTTCGTCCCGGGAAAACCTTGCTTCCCCATCCATTCCGACGAAAAATAGAGCAGAGTGAGGAGTGAGTTGTTTGGATTGTCCGATGACGGAACGGCCGAAAATACTGATCGTCGAGGATGAGGAAGCCATCGCCCACGGGTTGCTTTTCAACTTCGAGGCGGAGGGTTATGACCCCGTGGTTGTGGGGGACGGCCCCGGTGCACTGAGTTATCTCGCGGAGCATCCCCATGACGTTGATCTCGTGTTGCTGGACTTGATGCTTCCCGGAATGAGCGGATACGAAATCTGCCGGGAAATCCGCGACCGAGACCAAGAGATTCCGATTCTTGTCTTGAGTGCCCGCACGATGAGCGAGGACCGGGCTCACGCATTTGATTGTGGGACCGATCAGTACATGACGAAGCCGTTCGCGTTGCCGGAACTGCTCAGTCGAGTCCGAAACCTGCTGAAACGCCGGCGATTGCTCAAGCAAGCGTTCACCTCCTCAGAACGCGACGACTACGAGTTCGACGATATCCATATCAACTTCCGGACCTTCGAACTTTCACGCGGCGAGGAGACGCATCCCCTGACAACGATGGAACTCCAACTCCTCCGCTATTTCATCGAGCATGAGGGAGCAGTCTTGTCCCGGGCCAAGATCCTCCGAGACGTCTGGGACCAAGGGGCGGAAGTCAGTACGAGAACCGTTGATAACTTTGTCATGCGGCTTCGCAAGTACATCGAAGACGACCCCGCCGCGCCGCGACATTTGATTTCCGTCCGCGGAACCGGCTATCGCTTCATCGCGGAACGCTGACTGAGAGTCTGCCAGCAGGAAAATGGCGGTCGAGGTTCGCTTTGACTCACTCAGCGGCTGGACGGTTGCCCCGTCCATATCCGAACAGACGGGACGCCGGCGCCGTTTCCTCGGCAATGACCTCCAATTCCCGCTCACTGAATCTCGGTTTGTAATACGACGGAGCCTGGATCCGGTCGGCGAACGCAGCGACGTTTTTGTCCTCCGGGAGTTCGCAGTGAGTCAGAAGTTGAGCCAGCCTTCGGTGAGGGGCATCGCAAAGATCTTCATAGCGAATGACCTGCGTCGCGGCGCGGAGCGTGTCATTCTCCTGGAGTTGCTTCCAGACCCATTCATACAGGGCGTTCCAGTAGCAGGCCCAACCGCGAACTTCCTCGCCGGAATTCCAGAGGTCCAGAATCCGGTGGATCGTGTCCGGATTGCCAATATGGATCGGTCGGCGGTCCAGGCCAAACTCAAAGTGTCCGACCCGTTGCATGTGAGCGAGCGCTCGCGGATAGCGCTCTTCGCCTTCTGTGAAGAGGCGATGCTGTTTCATCAGTGAAGCAATGTGCTGAACAGGATGACGGACGGGCACGACAAACCGGGCATCAGGAAAGATCTTCTGGAGATAGGCGAGACGGGAAAAGTTGTAGTTCCCTTTCGAGACGTACCGAGTACGTTTCCGGACATAGAGAAGTTTGCGGACATGGTCGCCGTAGAATTGTTCAAACGGCGGATTGCTTGTGTCCTGGTCGAGAATCTGGGATCGCTGGGAATTATGAGCGTCCGGGAAGAATCCCATCCAGAGGACTTCTTCCATCGCCTCGGGACTTTCGGGAGTGACCAGGATGCCGTCCCCGTGGGCTCGTTCGACGGGAAGCGAGCGTCGCGTCTGTTTCTCCGTCGCCTGGCTCCACCAGACCGGCGTGTAGAGCATCGGGAAGTCGCGGTACTGATGCGTCCCCACGTCGCGATGCGCCGCGAGGACCTCGAGCAGGATCGTGCTCCCCGATCGAGCGATCCCCGAAATAAAGACGGGCCGTTCAACGTGTTTCGGCAGTTGATCCTGAAACGAGTTCGACTCCAGGTTCCCCAGAAACTTCCACAGACCCGGAATTCGGCTGACGAGTCCGCTCAAGCAATGGACATTCCAGGGAACCTGAAACGAATCATCGATGTTCACGGGAGCTTTTGGTGCCGAGGTAGTTGCCGCTCCGCTTTCAAGAGCGGATTCGGCTTGAATCGTCGTCGTCATTTCGGTCTCCGATTCCCAACATTTCTCGTCAAACTCAAGCATTCCGCCTCAACACTGCACTCGAAAGACAACCTTGACGGCGATCGCACTGAGCGTGGCAATCAAGACAAACAACACTTCCGCGGAGTTGGCCCATCCCCAGTCGAGGGCGGCAATCCGCACAAAGTCATGGAACCCACTCAGGCCCCAAGTCAAGACTCCCAAAATCGGAATCGCCGCAAGCACCGACGGGATGATCACCATCGCTAGTCGCAGCAGGGAGAGTTTCAAAGACGCCAGGATCAGTGGCTGCGCCCCCGCGAATTCGCCGTCATAGGTGATGAGCTGTCGCTGGACATCTTTGAGTTCCGCGACAACGTCGGATAGACGTTGTTGAGGAGAACAAAGTTTGTACAGCCACATCGACAGTGCCCCAGCCGCGAGACTGAGCACGGTGAACTGAGCCATCAGCAGGAAGGTGGTCATCTCAATCCGCCTTACGGGTTTTCGTTCACAGGCATGTCCCCATCGGACGGGGCTCGACCATTGATTTT
>JAGQQQ010000525.1 GCA_020426125.1 Planctomycetaceae bacterium | reverse complement strand
GTTTAGCGGATGCCCTCCGGGCATCCGTTCCCCTCGGCAAGATGTCGAAAACGGAGATCCGGGAAATGTTCAATCGAAGTTCATTCGTCGTTAGTTTGCTAATTTACGGATTGTCCGCATCTTTCGTGAGCGCGGATGTCCGAGTTCAAGATATCACGACCGTCGAGGGGGTCCGAAAAAACCAACTCGTCGGGATGGGTCTCGTCACCGGACTCAATGGGACCGGGAGCAAGTCTCCCGTGACCCGTCGGTTTGCGATGAACATGCTGCAGCGGTTCGGCGTCCGTTCCGATCCCGACCTCCGAGCGCGGATTGAAAACGATGCCGCCCAGAAGACGGACAATATCTCCGTCGTCACCGTCACCGCCGATCTCTTGAGCTTCGCCAAACCCGGATCTCAGATCGATGTGCTCGTTTCAACGTTCGACGATGCCGAGAGCCTGCAAGGCGGACAACTCATTATGACGCCGCTATATGGAGCCGATGGCCAAGTGTACGCGGTGGCCTCGGGGCCGCTGTCGATTGGAGGGTTTAGCTTCGGGGGGCAGGCCGCCTCTGTTCAGAAGAACCATCCCACGACGGCGCGCATCCCGAACGGGGCGACCGTAGAGCTGGAACTCGGGAGCTGCATCGGGTTCGATGGCCGGATTCGCCTGATTCTGAATACTCCGAGCTATGAAACCGCTCGACGCATCAGCGAAGCGATCAACGACGTCTATCCCTTGGCGGCGATGGTGATGGACCCCGCGACGGTGGATGTCGCCGTCCCGGTGACGATCCTGAATGGGATTCCCGATTTCATCGCTCATGTGGGCAACCTCACCGTGATCCCGGATGTCCCCGCTCGGGTGGTGATTAATGAACGGACGGGAACCGTCATCGTGGGAGAAAACGTCAAGCTCTCTCAGGTGTTGATAACACACGCGAATCTGGCGGTTTCCACTTCGGAATCCCCTTTGGTCTCGCAGCCGGCACCTTTTAGTGAAGGTGTGACAACCGTTGTTCCGAGAACGGATGTACTCGTTGAGGAAGAAGATGCCCGCGTGTCCGTGGTGGAGGAGACGACGACCGTCGGGGACTTGGCCATTGCCTTGAACAGCCTCGGAGTCACTCCGCGAGATTTGAGTTCCATCTTTCAACAACTGAAAGAATCAGGAGCGCTACACGCCGATTTGGAGTTCAAATAGGAACAGGGCTGCCCGCTAAGGCGATTTTTCCCCGAGCCTTTCCCCCAACGAGATGTCGATGAAGGAACACGACCATGGTCAACGCACTGTCCTCGCCACTTCTGCCGTTCACTTCGGCTGATTCCTCCGGCCTCGCGATGGCGGGGCGGACTGCGGAGGTGGCCCAGGAGTTTGAAAGCCTGTTCATCTCGCTGATGATGAAGGAAATGCGCCAAAGCGGAGGGGAACAGGGGCTGTTCCCCGGCGACAACTCCGATACGTTCGGCGGGATCTTTGACATGTACCTCGGCCAGTACATCGCAAAGAACGGCGGTATTGGCATTGCGAACACATTCGAGGACGCGATCGGCGAGTTGACCGCGAGAGTTCAAAGCTGATCGCCCTGATTCAAGAAGTCCGACTCAAGGAGGAGTCATGGAAGCAACCACGCGCAATCCGCTTGGCGACCACCTGGCTGCGGAGATTGCCTTTCAGGTGGAGTGTCGAGACGTTCTAAGAAGCGTCTTGACGGCGAGGAATACCGATGAGCAGCGTCGGTTGGTGCTGCGCCTGCTCGACGCGCTGACCAAGCGATCGGCCGAACTGAAAGAGCGACGGGAAGCACTCCTTCCAAGCCGGTCCTCTCTGCACGAGTCCGATCTCATCGAACAACGTGAGGAACTCAAACGTCAGTCCGCGCGGACCGCTGGGTGCCTGCGAACCTTCTCGCGTCAGGCAGCAATCTGGAGACATTTTCTCGACGACATCTTATTGGCGGCGGGACTGACTCACGAGACGGGAAACTATGACCAGGAGGGGCGACGGATCGTACGCACGGCTCCCATCTCCATGGAAGTGAGATAATTCGATGATGCATCTCGACATTGGGCTTTCGGCCATTCGCGCGGCCCAGCAGGGGCTGTTCACCGTTTCCAATAACATCGCCAACGCGAACACGGCTGGCTATCACCGGCAACGGGTTGAGTTGGTGGATCGACCGCCGTCCGTCGCGGGAGGTCTGAACGTCGGGTCGGGAGTCCAAGTCGCGGGGATCACCCGGTTGACCGATCTGGCCGCCGAGGTCTCTCTGACGGGGGTCGCCTCCCTGCAGGGGGAATCCCAAGCGACACTCGATGTGCTGCGACAGATTGAAACGGCACTGCTTCCCACTGATGGCTCCCTGATGTCGGCGGTGACGGAGTTTTTCAATCGAATGGAACAGCTCGGGGCACAGCCGTCGGAACGAACGATTCGAGACTCCGTCGTCGCGGCCGGGGAAGAGGTGCTGCAACAACTCGATCAACTCAATACGCGATTCAACCAACTGCGACAGGATCAAGGCGTGCTAATCGAAGAAGAGGTGGTGTCGATCAATGAGACCGCCGCGAACATCGCGACGCTCAACCAGCAGATCCGCGTCGATCGGCAACAGGGAGGCGAACCGAATACGCTCCTCGATCAACGGGATCGCCTCATCTCAGAACTGGCAAGTCGCGTTGATGTGTTCTCACAGAGCTTGGTGACGGCGGGAAGTCCGATCCTCGCGGCGGCGGGTTGGCTGGTGATCGGCGAGCAGGCGACGCAACTCTCAACGGAGACCGCGGAGAATGGCTCCATCGCATTGACATCTTCACTGGGGCAGGGAACTGTGGTCCCCGCCTCGGGACGGCTCGCGGGGATGTTGGAATCCCAACGAATGATCAACACATTTCAAGACGCTCTTCATGACTGGGCGAGTGTGTTCGTGAATGAGATCGATCGCATTCAGTCATCAGGACTCGGTCAACGGGAACAGACGAGTCTGATCTCCGGGACTCGTTCAATCGCGAATTCCAGTGATCCACTTGGGAGCGTGGGAGTCCCCTTTCCGCTTGACGCCGGGACAGTATCGGTTTCGATCACTAACACGGTGTCGGGGACGCGGAACACCACGGACATTCCGTTTGATCCCGCCGTTGACTCGTTGAACGATCTCCTCGGACGTTTGAATGCCATTGCCGAGTTGAGCGCGACATACGATGCGGGGTCGGGGACCGTCACGCTACAAACAACGGCTGGCCACACCATGGACTTTGTCCGCGCTGATGGAGCCGCTGACCAGACGGGACTTCTGGCAGCGCTCGGGATTCATTCCTTCTTCACGGGGAACGCGGACACCGGCTTTGGAATCGATCCGGAAATCCAGAACAGTTCGCTCCGGATTGCCGTCTCGCGAACGGGGGCCGTGGGGGACTCCAACCATGTCGAGAGATATGTCGATCTTCGCCAGCGGGCCTTGTTTGCGGACGGTCAGGAGACCTTGGAACAGCGGCTGATCAGCCTGACTACGGCGACCGCGTATCGCATCGAGGCGGAAGAGTCCTCTTTGGAGTATTTGCAGAACCAGGAAGTGCACCTAGGGAATGCCCGGGATGCCGTGAGCGGGGTCGATCCGAATGAGGAACTGATTCAGATGCTCGAATATCAACGGATGTTTCAAGCCGCATCCCGGTTTGTGACGTCCGTCGATGAGACGCTCGATGAGTTATTCCGGCTGGTTGGATAGCGTTCGCATTTCTCTAGCGAGCAGAGGCATCAGGCCGCAGTCCGGGGAGCAGTCCAATCAAGGGAAAACAAATGAATCAACGTCTCGAACTCGAAATGAGTGGGCGGTGGGTCAATGGTCATGAAGAGTTTCCTCAGCTTTTGTTCGAGCAGTTGTGTGTTTGGACCTTGGCAGCCAGATTGGCACCGTTGGGTCATGGAAGCATAACGTCGATCAGGAATCGCTAACGCCTTTTCAGGGCTGGAAGCCCGGCAGAACGTCAGCCGGAGCCGGAAGGCTCCGGACCGGCTATCAGGATTGGTTCTGTTGGCCTTCCAGACCTCGCGATTTCGATGTTGGCCCTGACCGTGGACTGCCGTCCACGGCTGGGGTTCCTTCGCCCCTCCAGGGCTGTTCTTGTTTTATGCGATTTGACGACCCACCCGAGTTCGTAGGACGCAGGACGACAAATATGACTTTCCGGATTACCCCCCATCGGCAGTTGGAACTGACGCAATGGCACGCCCAGCGGCATATTGGGGATGCCGCGGAAATTCAGAATCAGATCAGTAGTGGCGTCCGAATCGCGCGGCCATCGGACGATCCGCAGGGGCAGCGGACTGTCTTAAACCAGAAAGCGCTGATCGCCCGTTTAGAGAATCAGGCGACTGCCATTCAACATGCCCGCGGAATTCTGAATCAGTCCAACGTGGAAATCCTGGATGCCAATTCTCTGGTCGTGCAAGCGAAGTCGCTGGCGCTGGAAGCCCGTCAGTCGGTCGATCAAACGGACTTCGAAGCGATTGCCCAGGAGGTGGATGGTTACCTGTACACGCTCGGACAGATTGCGAATGCCCAACTTGATGGCCGTTATCTCTTCGGGGGGACGGCTCACGATCAACCTCCTTACTCGGGGATCACGGACGGGCCGACCGCCTACCAAGGAAATGAAGCCAACGGCGACTTAATCCTGCCCAATGGAGACCATCTCGCCGGGTATCTGTCCGGTGATGACGTGTTTCAGTTTCCTGATGCCCAGGGAGTCGCACGCGATCTGTTTGAGACCTTCCGCACGCTTCGGGATGAGTTGAGGAACCACACGCAGCACAGTGCCTCGGAACTGGCGGACCGGATTGATCAGCGGATCGACGAATTGAATCGAGCGAGCGACCATCTTCTCCAAGTGGTCGGGGAACAGTCGGTTTCGTTGCAACAACTGGACCGGCTGGAGTCCCGTGCGGAAGATCTGCAACTCGAAGCGCAGAGACTACTCGGGGAGACCGAGAGCACGGACTTCACGGACGCCATTCTCCGGCTGCAAGAAGAGCAGAACTTGTTGCAGTACACTTTTGCCACGGTCACTCACCTGTTTGAAACGAGCGTTCTGGACTACTTGTAAGGATCCGGATTTCGCAATCGTCAGGCTTTCTGAAATGATCGAGAGGGGTGAGTCCCCCCGCTTGCCGGGATTCGAGACAGACGGCATCAGAGAAGGAGCGAAGCATGACCCCCGAACGCAGATCTCGCCGCGACTTTGCCGTGACTCTTGCGGGACCCCATGTTGCCGACAACCAGTTCCGCGTCGATTCTTTTCAGGCTTTGACAGTGCTCATCGAGCAGATCGATGAAAGGTCGCTCGCGGAATTGACCGCGTCCGCAGAGCGAATCCCTGGACTCGCTCGAGAGATCATCGCCGCCACGCGATCATCGGAAAGGGACTCGGACCGGGAAGTGCGATCGTTGGAACATGCCATCGCACTCATTGGACGTGATCGGTTGCTCGATGTGTGTGAACAGATGCTCGATGACCGTGCTCTCGGTCGCTTCGATGAGACCGCAGCCGCGCCGGCGTCCCGTCGCTCGGCCTGACTGAACTGCGATTTGGAGCATCAGAACACTGTTCCCTTTGCCGCGCGAGTGAATATTCACCAGAAGAATGGACCGGTGTCATCCGTCTTTATCGCCGCAGGTTCCGCAACCGCGTGGCATCAGTGGCCGACTTGGTCAATCAAGGTCCCACGTGATCTAAATGTCGTGAGTCGAAACGCTGAGTGTTTTTTGCTCTTCACTCCGCGTGTTCTCCCTGCATCACTTCAAACTAGCTGACGAGGTTCTCGACGAAGAATCCCTGTCAGTGGCAGAATCGGAATAATCCGCGTAGCGAGTTCTCGCTACGTCTCCCTTCTGCCGATGAGTGTGCCATGCCGCCAGCGATTATCCGCGATCCTGTCGCTTTTGAAGCTTCTGAGTCCCCTTGGATGCGATGCTTTTCTATTCGTGAAGAAGGGGACTGGGTGGCGATTGGTGAGGAGTTGCGACACGCACTGGCGACGACGGAATCATCCATCTTCTTGATTCGCGGTGGCTCGCAGATTCCCAAATGGGTCCACGATCAATGGCGTGAGGTAGGCGTCTCTGTCACTCGATGTTGGGAAGAGGATCTC
This sequence comes from Planctomycetaceae bacterium, assembly GCA_020426125.1. Classification (GTDB taxonomy): domain Bacteria; phylum Planctomycetota; class Planctomycetia; order Planctomycetales; family Planctomycetaceae; genus HKST-UBA70. The sequence goes on along the minus strand of JAGQQQ010000525.1, from coordinate 4,236 downwards.
GCGGACCGTCTGTTTTCCGCAGGAACGATGGGATCCGTTCCGGCGGTTCTGCATGTTCCATCGCGGGATGAGAATCCCACGGAGACGACAGCGAGAGTAAGATCTACGCACCCCCGCGAGGAATTCCTTGGGGGAAGCGTTCCCACCGAGATTGCCCGCGAGGACCGGGCGGCGATCTGGAAGAAGACGTTTCGGGCGGACGTGAGGCGCTGGATCGCGACCTACAATCGAGTGGGAGAGCGCGACACCTACTTGTGGCAGTGGTGTCTGCACGGCATCGAACTCACGACGTTGCCATGCGTCTCTCTCGAACTCCGGGACGACTTGTACGACACGAAATTGTTGTCGGTCATCCTGTGTGTGCTGTTTGATGATGTCGCGGACCAGACCCGGGACGCGGCGTGGCTGGAAGACTTGTTGAAGGAAGTTCAGGGAGTTCCATGTATCGCAAATGGTGTCCCCTCACCGGCGAGCCATTCGTCCGCCGACCGTCCTCGCGAAATTCGAGAACACGTCGAGGTCACGCGCGCACTCTGGCAAGAGTACGAACAGCGGGTGGCCGCGCTGCCCCGGTATCCATTGTTGAAGTCAGTCTGGCGCTTCGATCTCGATCAGTTTCTGACGGCGATGAAATATGCTCAACTGGTCAACCTCATGCCCGAATTGATGAATCCGACGGAGCACGATGTTTACACTCCGCACAACATGCTGATGGTCAGTTTTGGCACGCTGGATTTCATGGCCTCTCCCGAGATCGACATCGACGATCGGGGAGCGATTCGCGAAGCCCTGTGGCATGTCCAGGCGATGGGACGGATTGGCAACATCTTGAGTACCTGGAAGCGGGAACTGCGCGAACTCGACCGTTCGAATGGCCTGATCTCACGGGCCGTTTCCGATGGAGTCCTGTCGCTAGGCGATCTTCGCGAACTGACGCCCAGTCAGCTCGAAGACAAACTCAAAAGATCAGATTACGAGGCACGGCTGACGGAGAAATGGCACCGCCATCGGCGGCTGAGCCATCGCTGTGTTCAAAGAGTCAAGTCACTCGACCTGACCGAGGTTTTGCAGGCGCACGATCGTTTCCTGGAAATGCACCTCAGCAGTGCCGGTCTGATTTAGTGGACGCTTGGCCCCGAGTGACCATTGACTCCTCGAGCCGTATCGATTGGAAAGGGGTCGTGGGAAATGGTCACTGACATCTACCGGAAGTGCGGTCCTTGTTTCATTCCGTTCATCCTGCTGGCGACCCGGTTGTTCGCGATTGTCGCTGGGATTGCTTGCGTGCTGTACGTGAATTACACGTTGCAGTTGGATGACCGGGTGCGTGAGGCCTTTGTGATCTCCGCGTTAGCGGCTGTGGTGATGGCAGCGGCCATCACGTTTCGACTGGGGTTAAATGGCAGCCGTGAGCTGAGAGCGCTTCTCAAAGAGATCAAAGACGATCCGACTGCCGTGCCGCAGGCCAGCGCTGAGGCCGTGCGCCAGGCTTTGATGTTTCCGTTTGACCATCTCAGGGCGGAGTCGCTGTTAGATCCGTGGATCACGATCTTTCCCATCTGTTTGTCCGTGCGATTGCACTCGCTTGCTCCGACAACGGTCATTGTCCAGATTGTCGTAGCTGGTTTTTTGGGATTGTCGTGCATCCTGCTGCTGACCTTCTTTCTTCTGGAACGAAGCCTGCAACCGATTGTCGTCGATCTTCAGCGGCGTGGGGTCCGAATTGATTTTGACCAGTATCCCCAGACGAGTTTGAAGCAGCGGCTCTCGGTCGGGTTTGGGGTAACGATCCTGATGACGGCCGTGATGATCGGAGGACTGGCCTTACAGCGATCACAAGAAATCTTTCACTCCCCGGAGACGGCGAAAGTGAGTGCCACTCAGCTTTTTCGCGACACCGTCTTAATTAGCTTGCTGGCAATGACGACCGGCGTGGTCTACTCCCAGGTCGTGGCGGGGTCCGTGACGAGCCGCACGAGTCGGTTGGTTAAAGCGATGCGCAAAGTCGAGCAGGGTGACTATTCGATCTCCGTCACGACGTCGGGAACGGACGAAATCGACGTCCTCGCCCGACAGTTTAATCGGATGGTCCGGGAACTTGCGGCAAAGGACGGATCGCTTCGCGAGTTAAATGAGAATCTCGAACACGATGTCGCCGAGCGCACCGCACAGTTGCGCGAGTCACTCGACCAGATGGAGCAGCTACACAAGGATCTCCAGCGTCGGAACTCCACGCTCGAGGTCACACTTGCAAAGCTCAAGCAGACTCAGACGCAGTTGGTTCACTCAGAAAAGATGACCTCGCTGGGGCAACTTGTCGCTGGGCTAGCTCACGAGATCAACAATTCTGTCAACGCGGTTCACAATGGTCTGCCTGCCTTGCTGATGAAGGTCGCCACGATGCGGAAGGTTCTCGACCAAGTGCAGGATCATATCACTGAGCCGGAGATGGCGAAGGTCGAACGAGCCGACAAGTCCATCGAGAGACTGACGATGGCCATTCGCGATGGCGTTGATCGGACGACGCGGATCGTGCGGTCCATGAAACAGTATTCGCATCCTGGGACAGAAGAAAAAGTTGCATTTCACGCTGGGGAAGTCATCGACCGTTGTCTCAGCTTGGTGCACGTCTCGTCCAATAAATCGATCCGGATCGAGAAAGACTATCGGCACACACATGTGCTACACGGCCCTTACAGCCAATTCGACCAAGTCTTCATCAACCTGCTTTCGAACGCTATTGACGCGCTGGGAGATTCGGGACAGATCGTCATCGACACCTTTGATGAGGGTTCTGATCTGATTATTCGATTTCACGACGACGGAGCCGGGATGCCACCGGAACTGTTGAATCGGATTTTCGATCCATTCTTCACAACCAAGGCCCCTGGAAAAGGGACCGGTTTGGGATTGTCCGTCAGCTACGGAATTGTCGACGCGGCCGGCGGGACGATGACGTGCGAAAGCGAACAAGGAATTGGAACGACATTCACGATTCGATTGCCCGGACCAGCCGTGATACGTGTTCCGAAAGGCGTCGCGTCGGATCAGGACCAGTTTGAGTTGGTCCGAACCTGAGTGAGTTCTCAACCGGTCTCGACCACGGCGAACCTAAACCATCGCCGCCTGAAAATCGCGGACGTCAGTGACGGCTCCTTCAATCGCGGCGGCGGCGACCATGGCGGGACTCATCAACAGAGTGCGTCCCGTCGGGCTTCCTTGTCGACCTTTGAAGTTTCGATTCGATGACGAGGCACAAACTTCGCGGCCCTTGAGTTTATCGGGGTTCATCGCGAGGCACATTGAGCAGCCCGCGCCTCTCCATTCAAAACCGGCTTCCTCGAAAATCTGATCGAGTCCTTCTTCCATTGCCTGCCGACGAATCAGCTGAGATCCGGGCACGACGAGAGCGCGAACTCCGGAGGCGACACGGCGACCTTTCACAATCTCGGCGGCTTCTCGAAGGTCGGAGATGCGGCCGTTTGTGCAGGATCCAATGAAGGCGACATCGATCTTAACCCCTTTCATCGATTGGCCGGCTTGCAAATCCATGAACTGCAATGCCTCCTTCACTCCAGTCCGTTCCTCGGCCGGGAATTCGTCGATCTGGGGAATGGTTTCTTCGATTCCCACCGACTGGCCTGGGTTGATGCCCCACGTCACTGTCGGGGAAATGTTTGCGGCATCAAAGACGACTTCGTCATCGAATTGTGCATTGGCAGGAGATGCCAATGAAAGCCACCACTCGGCCGCCCGATCGAATGCGGCTCCCTGCGGTGAGAACGGGCGTCCGCGGAGGTATTCGACGGTGGCCTCATCCGGGTTGCAGTAACCGCAACGGGCGCCCCCTTCGATGCTCATATTGCAGACGGTCATCCGCTCTTCCATGGTCATCCGGTCGAAGACGTCGCCCGCGTATTCGTAGGCGTAGCCGATGCCCCCTTTGACTCCCAGCTTGCGAATGATGTAGAGGATGACGTCCTTCGCGTAGACCCCAGGCGCGAGTTCTCCATTGACGGCGACCCGTTTGACTTTGGGTTTGTTCATCGCCAGCGTCTGCGTTGCCAGGACGTAAGCCACCTGGGACGTCCCGATGCCGAAGGCGATGGCTCCGAAGGCTCCGTGTGTCGAGGTGTGGCTGTCACCACAAGCAATTGTCAATCCGGGCTGGGTCAATCCCTGTTCCGGACCAACGGCATGCACAATCCCTTGACGATTGTCCTTCAAGTCGAGCAA
>JAGQQQ010000524.1 GCA_020426125.1 Planctomycetaceae bacterium | reverse complement strand
CGCGGCCTTGAACTCCGCTTCGGCGGTTTGAATGGCGCTCATCTCCTCGGGGGTAGGCTTAGCGGCCTCGGCAAGTTTGTCCGCATTGGCCTTGGATTGGGCGGCTGCGGCAATGGCAACCTTCTCCGCCTCAACCACGGTGTTCAGGGTCGCCTTCATGTCATTTAATGTCTTCCCAGCGGCGCCTTGAGCCTCCTGGAGCTTTTTGAGTTCCGCGTTCGCTACGACAAGAGCTTCCTGAGCCGCTTTCGCTTGCTGCTGAGCGGCAACCAAAGTGGCGTTGGCTTGTTCGACTCCCTTCAGGGATTCTTGGACTTTCGCCGCGGATTGCTCTTGCATTTTGGCGGCCGCTCCGGCGGCATCCGCAACGGACGTCGCCAACGCCGCACGAGTGGCAACGGCCTGCTTTGCCGCTGCATCGTTGCCAAGGACCTTTTGCTCCGCTTCCGTCGGCTTGGCACTCTCGGAAGCGGCGGCACTCAAAGCACTCAGCTTTTGAACGTTGTCCACGGTCGCCTGATGAGTCAGTTGAGCCTGTTGGAAGGTTGCTTGGGCCTGCTGAAGCGCCTTCATGAGATTCGCAACATTGGTGTTATCCTGCTGCGATTTGAGCGTCAGTTGCTGAGCAACCTTCTGGGACTGAGCCGTGGCCTGCTCGGCAGCCTGGTACGCAGTGGTCGCGGTCGCGACAGCTTTCTCGCTTTCCTGTTTCTGAACCGTCGCTTGAGCGGCTTTCTGAGCGGCCGTGGCCGAAGCCTCTTGAGCCGTTTTCGCTGCCATCTCCCGATCGGAGATTCCCTTCTTCAATTTCGCCAACACCTGAGATTTTCCGGCTGCGACATTCTTCTGCTCGTTCAATTGGACTTCGCATGCCGCGATCTGACTGGAGACGGTCGGGGGATTGGTGTCAATCTGCCCCACTGGCTGACCATCTTCTGAATTCCAGATCGCAATAATCCCTTGCCAATTCCCTGCGAGAACTCGTTTGCTCTCCGCATCGAACGCTACTTCCATGGCCAAATCCGCCATGGCCGGGAAATCTCGGACCTTCGCTCCATCGCCATTCCAGAGCCGGGTCACATTATCCCGACCAGTCGAAACGATCTGACCGTCCCGTGTATAGTCCATCGCGGTGACACCACCGCCGTGGGCATTCCAGTTTTTAATCTGGCCTCCGTTCTGCATCTCCCAAAGCTTGATCGTCCCATCTTCGGACGCTGTTCCAACCACGTTGCTGTCAGGCCGCCAACTGATATCTGAAATCGCCCCCTGATGTCCGGCCAGGTCATAAAAGATCTGCCCGGCATGTGCTTCCCAGACAACGACTCCGGCACTGCGATCTCCGCTCGCCAGCAGCACTCCATCCGGACTAAATTCGATTGCGGTCAACCAATCCGTATGCTTCTTTTGTTCGTACAACAATTCGCCAGTCGCGGTCGAATAGACGCGGAGCATCTTTTTCGGCCCTCCCAAAGCAATCATGCTATGGTCCGGGCTAATGTCGGCTGCCAAGACTTCATCGTACTCATCACCAACTTCGATTTTTCGCTCACCAGTTGCGACGTCGTAAACGACCACTTTTCCACTCGCTCCACCCCGTCCTCCGCCAATCATCAGAAGGGAACCGTTGCGGCTGAACTTGAGAATTTGCGGTTGCCCCTCAGGGAAGGGAAGAACCCCCAGCATTTCCAGGGTCAGCGAGTTGTAGACTGCGACCTGACGATACCCAGATACCGCCACCAACGGAGCCCAAGGGCTTGTCGCCAATGCGGTGACGGCATTGACGGAACTGGGCTGGTGCACAGGCTCACCATAATACTTTTGCGGCATCGCAACATTGGCTGGACGCTCCGTCGAAACCTCGATCTTGGCGAGATTCGATTTTTTCTTAACCATTGCGGTGCTCCCGGCATTCTCCATAGCACCAAAATCGATCCACTTTTGAATGATCGCGAGCTCCTCGGCAGGAAGCTTATCCGCATTCGGCGGCATCTTGGGTTCACTTTCGTGATTGACGAGCATCCACAAATAGCTTAACCCCGCGTCTCCCACTTCAACGACGGCACCAGACGAGCCCCCTTCCATCAGGGAAGCGTAGTTGTCGACCACCAAGCCCCCTTTCCGATCATTCGCGTTGTGACAAGAACCACACTTCGCGCGGAAAATGGGAAGGACATGATCAGCGAATGTGACCTTCTCCTCTTTCTTCTCCTCAGTCGGTTTCCCTTCCTCCGCGAAACTGGGAAATGGGAATGCGATCAGTGTTGCAATCGTAATGTACTTGAGCTGTTTCATCGCTATCTTCATAGGTTGGGGCATCGGGGAATCTCAACGCACGGGTTGAACCATTGTGATGCCACGCGGCGCGAATCAGTCCTTGACAACGGAACAGGCGAGGCGGGCTCAACGCATTCGAGCCTCGCCTCATAATTTGTCTTGGCTCCCAGGCCTCTGGGAATCCGAAGTTCGACGACAACATTAGTGATTGAATAAGAACTCCCGAGAGTTCATAAGCGCCCAATACACATCTTCCAGCCCCTGATTCACGTCTGCACCTTCTGCGAACAGCGGAGCCAGTGCCCCCTTTTCTTCATCGGTCGGATGTCGGGTCAGGCAACTCACATACAGGCGGTCAACGATGTCCATGGGCTCAAGCTTTTGATCCAACATCGACTTCAGGACACCTCCCTGCCGCATCTTGTTGTTGACGGTGTCGCCATTCATGAGATGCAGTGCCTGCGAGAGCGTCGGTTCCATCTTCACCTCGCAAGAGCAGGCCGTCTCGCGAGTCGCCCTTCCGAACGTGGTCAGGAAATAAGTGCTTGTATTGCCATCGGCAATTTGCACAGCGCGAGCGCCCAAGGGGAGTTTGGCAAAGTCGTCCTTTGTGTTGGTCACTTGGCTGATGATGTCCAACATCGACTCGGCCTTAATGCGGCGAATGTTCTGGTGGGCAAAATTGGCTTCATCCGACTGATTGCTCTCATTCCGGCGCGTCGATCGCTGGTAGGCTTTGGACATGCAGATGTCGCGAACCAGTTTTTTGAAGTCGTAGTTGTATTCCGTAAACTTCTGTCCCAGTGTTTCGAGCAATTCCGGATTGGAAGGAGGATTGGAAATCCGCACGTCATCAAACGGTTCGACGATTCCGATCCCAAAAAAGTGGTGCCAGATGCGGTTTGCGAAATTTGTTGCGAAGTAGGGGTTTTCGGGAGAAGCGAGCCATTTGGCGACAACCTCTCGTCGGTCCTTCCCTGTAACATCCGGTTGGTCTCCGCCGAGGAATTTCGGAACGGCATTCTGATTCGTCACAGGATGCTTCACCTCGCCGCCACCGCGATTAAAGATGATCTGCTCTCGTGCATCTTCGGCTCGCTTCCGTCCGACTTGGGAGAAGAACGCAGCAAAACTGTAGTAGTCATCCTGCGTCCACCGGTCGAATGGGTGATTATGGCACTGGGCACATTGAATCCGCATTCCCATGAAGATCTGGGCGACGTTCTCTGCCACCTTCAGTTGGTCCCGTTCGATCTCATAGAAATTGGTCTGGGGAACACTGAACGTTCCCCCACTCGACGCGAGCAACTCTTGAACCATTTCATTTAACGGGACGTTGTTCGCGATCTGATCAACCAACCATTGATAATACAGGAAAATTGACTTCTCAGAGACTTGGTTGCTCGACCGCATCATGAGCCATTCGGCCCATTTCGAAACCCACATTTCGGTGAATTCCTTTCGGGCGAGCAATTCGTCAATTTTCTTCTCCCGTTTGCTGGGATCCGAATCAGACATGAATGCATTGTATTCTTCGAACGTGGGAAAGAGACCAATCAAATCAATATAGATCCGACGGAGAAACTCCTCGTCCGAACAAATCTCGGACGGATGAAGACGAAGCTTCTTCAACTTCGCGGCCACCAGCTCGTCGATATAGTTCGCAGGTTCCTCGGGCCGTTCCTCGTATTGGTAGCCTTTTGGAAGGGCCAGAAACTGGGAACCAACAGTATGCACGTCAAAACGGGCCATCACAAAGGCTTCGCCCCGTTCGCCTGCAGTGACCAGTCCCATCTCGTCAATCGCCGCAGACGTGTCATTGCTGGAAAAGAAGGCCGCGAGCGACGTGACGTCACGCGTGGTGCCGTCGGAATAACTGGCGATGACAACAACTTGCTGAGTCTCGCCTGATCCATCCATGACAGCCTGCTTAGGATACAATTCAATCCCCGTGCAAGCGGCCTGATCGGCAGGATCCTTAGGGGTGCCCGCAGCGATCCACTCCACGACGGTCTTGTTCAACGGAGAGTCCATTTCATAACGTTTTCCCCCGGTGTGAGGAACGGCTCCAACCGCCTTCTCCACCATGAGACTCGACTCTGGCACGGCAAGGTCCACCCGACGGCCAGGTTGCTCACGGGTAATTCGAAAGTGGTCGCCGTCTGGATCAAAACCAAAAAGCGAAAGGCGAAACCCGTCTTTGCCTCGAGCGGCACCGTGGCAGCTTCCCGTATTACATCCCGATTTCATAAAGACAGGCATGACGTCCAGTTTGAAGCTAATGGGGCGGCCCTCCGCCGCCTTCTGCACGTGAACAGGAATCTGCTTCGACTGATTTTCAAACGTGACCGTCAGTTGCGTGTCTCCATCGGCAACCGGGAACACGCTTGTTCCGTCGCGACGGACCAACTTCTCGTCCGCGATAGTCCACTGAACTTGGTTGCTCACGTCGCGTGTGAGACCATCACTATATACGGCCTGAGCGACGATGGACTGCCGATCACGATTGGTCGAAAGTTTGACCTCTTGTGGAAAAACCCGCAGTTCAACCAAGTCCGCCGCGGAGGCGGAGATGGCGAACAGACTGAGCAATGTGGTCCAAGCCAAATTCTTCAACATAGTGAAATTCCAAAATTGGAAACCGCAAATTTGTTCGGAAATGTTAAGGAGAGCCATCCTATCGGATTATTCTTCGCCGCCGGCTTCCGCCCGCTGTTTCTGCTCAAGACGCAATTGCTCCAGACGAGAAAGTGGCCGTTTCGCAGGCTCCGCTTTGGCAACCTCTTTTTTCGGCTCCGGAGTGGGGGCTGGGTTTTTCGGTGCCGGGGGAGGATTGTCGACCCGTAACACTCCGGACCCTAACGTGTGTTGAATCGTCGTTCCCGCTTCAGGCACCTGAACAATGCAGAGCACGTTTTTGGACTGTCCGGGAGGGGTGTCGCCAGTCGTTTTGACGGTGAAAAGAAGTTCCGTCGCGTCCTTTCCGAACTTGACTGGCTCCGCTGTCGCGTTGGCTGGCAAGCCGACTAATTTCGCCTCCGCCTCGCCTTCAAAATCCTTCCGCTTGGTGACCATCACAACCATGGGGCATTCTTGACCTTTTTCCACGGCCGCCTGAGCAAACTGAAAGGTGACGTACTGTTCTTCCACTCGAAGTGGGACAAATTCGGTGCAAAGTTCGTAGCTCCCATTCCCCACGGTCGCGATACATCGCAGGGCAATCATCGTCTCCTGCACAGCCGCGTTGCCGGCGGCATTGATCGGCAAACCGACTTCCGTTTGCCCCTTCGCGAACTTAATGGATCCGCTGGCATTGACGCCGGGGGGATTCTGCAGCATGAGAATCCGAATTTCCTCATCCCAGCCTTCTTGCCGTTCACACTTCACTGTGAGGTTCATCGATCCCCCTCTGACGAGTGGAACCTGGGGGGCTTCAATCCAAACCTTAAACGGAGCCTTCTCAACAACTGTGATCGGCAATCGATTCATCCGCTCTTCCCAGACCCGGTCATTGTTCCGTCCCCGAACCATGAGAATGTCCTGACGGAGTGGGCCTTCGATCACTCGATCCTTCTGGTTGGGATCATCAAGGAATGTTGTGACCTTCGAGAATTTTCCGCCGACGGGCGCATTTTCCGCTGCATAGAAGATGACGGGCATCGTCCCACCTCCCCGCCAGCCTTCCGGGCACACGATGCTGACCCCCTCAGGAAGCGTGTCGCTGCGGAAATTCACAGGGCCACCGAAATTTTCCCGCCGAACATTCGCAACAATACCGGATCCCGCCCCCTGAGGAATAATGATCTGATGCTGTTGATACCGGGCGAATTCAATGGGGTCCGCGTACAGCACAGGCTCTTTAGGTGTGATCTCGATTCGGTAGGCATACGTCGGATCGCCGGTCTTGAGATGATCCCAGACCGCCACAACGTAATCTCCGTCCACGGGAGCCTTGAAATTCATGAAACTATCTGGTCCTCGGCTATCGTCGTTGGAACCGACGCCGCCGCCATTATCCATGCGGTAGACGGCGACAACCGGATCCAAGCCGGTCCGCAATCGACGGGCATAGACCTCGATCTCAAATTCCTGGTCCTTCTTCGCGGAGAACTTGTAAAAGTCCATGTCTCCGTCTTCTGCGATCACGCCATTACAAGCACCAGGAGCCGCGGCGACCGTTGCCTCATTCCGATTGTTGTTCGGCTCCTGCTCAACAAAATTGTCGAGGCGGCTCACCCGAAACGGTTGGACCGAAGGCGAGACCCCATGTTCATCACGAACCTCCAATCCGAACCGGTCATCAGGTTCCTGCGGGAGCGTGACTTCCTGTGTAATGGGTCCGGACACATCCCCAATCATCGTCACCGTGATCTTTTCGCCCGGCTTTCCGCCAGCGGGAATCACGGCGCGGGGACGGGGGAAGTTACCCACACTGAGCATGTAAACGGCGTTTCCATCTCCGTTGTAGGAAGCGTCCCGCACTTGAACGATGTACTTTCCATCAGCGGGGGCGACAACCGACACGACCGCGTCCGTGTAAAGCAACGCCGCGTCATCGCTAATCGCAAGCTCGAATCGTTCTTCGTTCAAGATCGACAGATAAGGATCGAAATAATTTCCGCTGCTGGATCGACCTAATCGGGTTCCGATGATTTCCGCAGAGATGCGTTCGCCCTGTTTCGCTTCAATCACGTAGTAATCAACGTCTTCCCGATCGACTCGCCCCTGAATCGTGACATTCTTTTCAATCACTTGAGGCTGTTCGAAATCCGTATTCGGTTCCTTTTCCTCAACGACGGGAAGGGCACTCACGAGAAAGTTCTGCAAATCCGAAAGTCCCGTCTTGGTTCGAATTCTCATCCGAATGGTACCAAGGCGACAATCCTCAGCGATCTTGAATTTGACCTTGAGCTGACGAGCTTTCTGCTTCTCATCTTCGTGATGCGCGAACGACGTCACCTCAACACCTGGATCGTAGATCAAAACCTCTTCGGCGTCGTCAAGATTGTTTCCATATAGCGTCGTTTCGACCTCAGTTCCCCGCTGACCACCCAGTGGTTGCAGCGATGTAAAGCGAGGTGACGCGGCGAGCGAAACGGAACAAGCCAAACAGACAATCGTGGCTGCAAGAGCGACGGATCGCATCAGACCCCCCATGATGGTGCAGTGGAATTGGGATGCGCGACACAACACCTCAAGAGCCGGGCGCACTCCATTGAGCACTGGCCATTGGCACGGTTCTGTGCTAGCGAACTCTTCATGAGCTCTAGCAGAATAGCACACCGCGTTGGTAGGCGTTGTAGAGAAAAACGAGGCAGGAATTCAAAACGCCAGTTTACGAACCGGCAATACGACAATATGGGAAAAGGCGGGGCTCCCCGGTCTTGCCGATGGAGTCCCGCCTGATCGAATTCGATGTTTAGGCGAGCATTTCGTTGATCACTTTGCCGCCGTCGACGATCTCGATGGGACGGTCGCCAGGTGCCATCAACTCCTTGTCTGCGACGACGCCAAGACAATGGTAAACCGTCGTAAACAAATCTTCGACGGAAACCGCATTGTCTTCCGGCTCACTGGACGTGGCGTTGGACGTCCCGTAGGTGATGCCTCGCTTGATGCCGCCCCCAGCAAGACAGACGCTGAACACTTTCGGCCAGTGGTCACGACCGGCGGTTCCGTTGATCTTCGGAGTTCGGCCGAATTCGGACGAAACCATCACCAGCGTCTCATCGAGCAAACCTCGCTGATCCAGATCGGTAATCAACCGGGAGAACGCCTGGTCGAAGGCCGGCATGGTGTTCTGGAAACCACGGACAATGTTATCGTGCATATCCCAACCCCCGTAAGTCAGATTGACTAGCCGCACTCCTGCCTCGACGAGCCGTCGAGCAAGCAGCATCCGGGCACCGGCCTGGTTTCGACCGTATTCATCGCGAAGCTTTCCATCCTCTTTCTCCAAGTCAAACGCGTCTCGAGCTTGGGGCGAGGAGATCAAGCTGTAAGCGGACTCGTAGAAGGAGTCCATCGCCGTAATCTTGTCTGACTGCTCTCGAGACTGGAAGTAGGCATTCACCGCTTCGAGTGCCGAACGTCGATTCGCAAAACGGCTATCATCAACGCCGCTGGGCAATTCCAAATCACGGACTTTGAAACCATTCCCCGCAGGATCGCTCCCCAGCGAGAATGGAGCGAACGCCGAACTCAGGTATCCGCTGCCAGCATACACATTCGGCTGATTCGGAATGCAGACATAGGGCGGAAGACTGTTCCGACTTCCAAACTCATGACTGATCACCGACCCAATCGACGGATACTGCAAGGCCGGACTCGGACGATATCCAGTGAACATATTGTGAGTGCCACGCTCGTGAGCAGCCTCACCGTGTGACATCGACCGAATCACACAGAGTTTATCAGCGATCTGAGCGGTTTTCGCAAGAGTGGCACCAAACTGAACTCCGCTCACATTCGTGTCCACTCGCCCCATTTCGCCGCGATACTCGATCGGAGCATAAGGCTTGGGATCGAACGACTCCTGCTGCGCCATGCCACCGGGCAGGTAGATGTGAATTATATTTTTGGCGGTCCCTTCAAAGTTCTCATACTGCTTCAGCTCGGCCTGAGCCTGCCGGGCGAGAAGCTGTGGCAACGTCAAGCTCGTGCCAGCAAGCATACCAACCTGCAGAAACCCACGTCGCGAGAGTGTGTGAAAATGAGAGGGGTTACAACCTTTGACAACCTTGGCCATCGTCCGAGTTCCTTTAGAATCACAGGATTACGAAGTCAGGTCAGGCATGCACATTGGTAAAAGCGAATTGCGAATTACCAATTCCTTCAGCAGTCAGCGCACGGCGCGAATGCTTTGAATCTGCTTCCGCTACTGATGATTGAGTCAATCATACAACTCGCACTTCAGTCAAACGGCTGGGGAGGGAGGTTGATCAGACGATCTTCAAAGAAGGCTCTA
>JAGQQQ010000523.1 GCA_020426125.1 Planctomycetaceae bacterium | reverse complement strand
TTCTTGTCTCCGCAGGCCATCTTCATATGAGTTTCCGCGTCCGCGATCACCGCGTACGACTGCGCCTCACTCCCCGTTCCGGAGGTGGTTGGCACCGCGATCAACGGCAGCATCGGTTTGTTCGCTTTGCCGGTGCCACGATAGTCCTGCATCCGACCGCCGTTGGTCAGCAGGAAGTTGATTCCTTTGGCGGCGTCCATGCTGCTGCCGCCGCCGAGACCGATGATCATGTCGATTTGTCGGCTCCGGGCAAACTCCGTTCCCTGTTCGATGATCGTCGTCGTCGGATTGGGGGTCACTTCGTCATAGATTTCGACCGTCATTCCCGCTTGATTCAACAGATCCAGTGCCCGTTGCTCATGCCCGGCGTCGCGGAGCCCTGCATCGGTCACCAGCAGCAGACGCTGACCGCCGTATTCTTGTGCAAGCTCACCAAGCCGGGAAATCGATCCGGCCCCGTAAACAACGCGAGTGCGTGGGTCGAAATCAAACTGGACACGGTGCATGAGACGGCCAATGATTCAACAAGGCGGGAAGCGGGGAGGGTCGTATGATTCTAGCAGCGAGCCGCGGAATTTTCTCTCCCGACGCCATCGAACGTGAGCTTGAGCTTAGAAAGATTCGGGCGTTCGTTGCAGCGGTGACGGCCACTTCAACGGTTTCAGCGCCCCGAAATGTTGCGATGAACGCCAGAGGAACTGTCCGGGCGCCATCGGGGGGGCGACAGGCCCTTCAGGTCAACTTATGGATGTGCCACCGAAGGTCAAAAAACGATCGTCCCCCTGCTTCATTTTCTCCGTCCGGTCGAACAGCCTCGTTCCGCAGTCTTCGCGATTCTCGGAGAACGGGACAAAGGCCTCAGGACGCTCCCGCCTCGTTTTCATCAGGCGCTTCCGAAAAGTTTCCGTGATCGAGGAAATGGACCGTCGCCTCGATGGCCTTCGGATGCGTCATGATAAATGAATGCAGGACCGGCACCGTCATAGTATCCCGAGCCCCATCCAGCGACGCGCTGTCGACGGAGACCGTCCCATCGTCATCGCCGGGAATCAGGGGATTCCATCCATCATTTGTCCCCCGGGCTCCGGCAATAATGCCAAACTCGAAACGTGGCTTAGGAAGTGAGGCGATGACGCCGTCGACGTCTTCGACCAGTTCTTGACCAGCGGGGCCGAAGATCATTTTGAAGGCTCCCAGGTCTTTGACGAGGTTTGCGATCCGGGCGCCATGGTTGGGGACTCCCATCATGACCATCCGCCTGAGTCGGGGATCTGGGTTTTGCTCTGTTGCTTTGAGATAGGAACGGACGAGAATTCCTCCCATGCTGTGTACGACAAAGTCGATCTCCTCGATCCCCTCAAGAGAATCAATGACCTTTTGGAGATAACCCGTCGATGTTTCGAGGTCGACCCTCGTACTTGGATAGTCGAAGGGAACGACCGTCGCGCCCGTCTCGGCTAACCGTTTCGTCAGCGAAGAAAAGGACTTCGAGGAACGGATGATTCCGTGGACAAGAATCACCGCCCGGCCGGACATTTTGGGGATCTGTCCTTTTTCCTGAAACGTCTTCAGAGCCGCCCGACATTCTTCCTCACGGCCCCAGGCTCTGCGAACATCATGCGAATCGAGAAGTCGATAATGATCCGTTACAACGTTGTGTTGGATCCGCCAGCCACTGAGGAAAACGATATCCCCCCAAAACTGTCGTCCTCCCATGGTGGGAAGGTCCCAGTTGAGGTTTTTCGCGAGATCCTCTGGTTTCCACATCGGCACATCCGCCTCCCCCGACGGAACCGAATCCTCGGTCGGAACACGAAGTTCCAGTCGAGGACTGTCGGCGACCATCACAGTGAACATGTGTCCCCAGATCACACTCGTTCGTAGTCCGCTTGTCAACAAACGCGATGAGAAAAACCGTTTCATGGGGTTCCCGAAGTGATCAAAACTTCGTTTGGAAAGCGTCGGTTCTGGGAAGTCATCGACCTAGACGGCAGGCTGACCTGTGAAGTAGTCCGGTTCGCAACCCGATTTCCATTTGATGTTACAACCGATGCTGGGCTTCTGATGGTCTGTCACCGGCTGGCCGGAGAGCACCGCGTCGACCGCTCGGCGAAGGTCCTCTCCTGTAGCAGGAACTCCACTCTGTGGCCTGCTGTCATCGAACTGTCCACGGTAAACCAGCTTGTGTTCCACGTCGAACAAAAAGAAATCTGGGGTGCACGCGGCGCGATAAGACTTCGCGACATTCTGAGTCGCGTCATAGAGATAGGGAAACGTGTAACCCGCATTCCTGGCCTCGGCCTTCATCTCCTCTGGACCATCCTGGGGATGGGTTGCGATGTCGTTGGAACTGATTCCCACCATCGCCAGACCTTTGTCCTGGTACTCTTTCCCGAACTGAGCCAGTTGTTCTCGAAGGTGAATCACGAACGGACAGTGATTGCACATGAAGACGACGAGGAGCGGTTTTCCCTGGAAGTCGGCCAAGGAAACCGTGTTCCCATCGACGTTGGGAAGTGAGAAGTCTGGGGCGTGACTGCCAAGGGGCAACATCGTAGATGCGGTTTTGACCATGGTTTCAAGTTCTCCGACGTTTGAGTTTGCCCAGAAAAGCGGGGTTCATGCGACGACATATGGTATGTGGGATCGGCGGGGAGTGAAATGGACCATCGGGCCGAATGCCGCGGATTCAACGACTTTGGACCCTGGGGAAGGGAATCCGCCGTTGTCAGTCATCAGCCTCGCTGATTAACATGACGGAGAGATTTTCGAAAAGTTTGGCCAACCAGTGAGGCTCCCATGTCTTCCGGGATGACGTCGGTCGACATCATCGTCAACCGAATCTTGCTCGTCGAGCCGGACCGCGATGAGTCGACCTTTCTCAAAGAATTCCTGACACGGAAAAAGTTCACGGTGGAAGTTGCTCGAGATGCCGGTCAGGCTCGAGCGGCATTTACAATGCATCTACCCGATCTTGTCATCCTGGAAGCCATTCTTCCGAATGATGTCAGCGGTTTCGAACTCGCTGAACGACTGAAGCAGGAGAATGATGCTGTTCCGTTGATGATGTTGACGGTCATTGAATTGGAGGACGCCAAGTCGCTCGCCTCTCGCGTGGGAATTGACGCGTATTTGTGTAAACCATATGACCCGGAGGAATTGCACGCAACGATGAGGGATGTCGCGGAGACGGTCTCGAGAATGAAGCATCTCGATGGGGACTCCTCGGCGAGCCTCGACAAGGTACGGTTCGAGTGTGGAGAGTGTGGCAAACACTTGAAGGTGAAAGCCTCTCATCGCGGTCGAACGCTCAACTGCCCCCGTTGCGGACAGCCGGTGGTCGTTCCGCTGCATGATTGATTCTTTCAGAGCTTCGGGAAGTCCGACAAAGCCGCTCAAACAGGTGATTCGAGGTTATGACCAAGTCTGTCCCCATACTGGAAATCCAGACCGGTAAGCACAAGGGTAAGAAAGTCCGGCTTTCCCATGACGAGGTGATGGTGGGCCGGAGCGAAACGGCAAGAATTCGCATCGCCTCCGAGGAGGTTAGCCGCGAACATTGCGTTCTGGTCCCGAGCGACGAGGGAGTCTTGGTACGCGACCTCGGCAGCCGGAACGGAACGTTTATCGATGGTCGGCCCGTGCAGGGGGAAAGGTTGCTCCTCCCTGGAGGAACATTGACTGTCGGACCGTTGACCCTCGTCCTGCTGGGAGACCCTCCACTGAAGAAAGATTCCGCCGGATCCGTCCGCGTTGCTGGAAAGTCCACCGTTGAAGAGCAGTTGTCGGACGACGCCATCGCCAGTTGGCTGACGGAAGGCTCAGAGGCCGAAATCACTTTCGGAGATACGGCCATCATTCAGAAGCCCGGTGCCCCCCCTGCACCCGGAGCCCCCAAATCCTCCGAACCCCCTCCCAAGAAGCGGGAATTCAAGACCGTCGCGGAAGAGGCGAAAGACATCATCCGCCGCCACTTCGAATCTTTGTCGAAGGAAGCCTTCGAAGAGGGTTGATAGGAGCCAGCTCTGTCTTCGCGCGTGGTCGCTTGTCAAATCCCAATGATGACGAGTTTCGAACGTCGGCTTGGTGAAGAGACGCTCCGCGGTAGCGGAAGCCTCTCGGAGCGTGACTCCCCACGTCGGCGATCGGGTGGTTGCAGTTCGTTCTCTCCTGGGGGACGAGGGAGCCTCCAGTCGTGGCTCGAACCCGCATTCACGGGCACCTGACCCGGCGAGGTGTCCGCTCTGCTGTCAGTCCAGAAACGACGGGCTGCCGCGATCCAGTTTTTTGTCGAATCGTTTCAGCAGTTGAAAGGCTTTCGGAGTCCAAAGCTAGAGTCTCACTCTGTGACTTCTGCGCACGGTGCGCGCATGGTTCTATGCGGCTGGGTGGCGGGGGCGCTCCGCGA
>JAGQQQ010000522.1 GCA_020426125.1 Planctomycetaceae bacterium | reverse complement strand
CAAGAACTACATCGATGGCTATAACATTCTGGACTACCTGAAGAAGGCGGATCAGTACAAGACGATCATTGAAGATCAACAAGCTTGTCCACGCAAGGAATTCATCTATGTCACCGACGGCGGTGAAGTCTGTGCGATTCGTGTCGGGGACTGGAAAGCGGTGTATCTCGAAAACCGTGCTCATCAGTTGCAGGTCTGGCGAGAGCCGTTCATCAAGTTGCGTCTGCCTCTGATGTTCAACCTCCGGCGTGATCCCTTTGAGAAGGCCCAGCATAACTCGAATACCTACCACGACTGGGTGATTGATCGAGCCTACATGCTGGGACCGATGCAGGTCGTCGCCAGTAAGTTCCTGACGACAATGAAGGAGTACCCACCCAGCCAGACACCTGGAGACTGGAGCCTGTCCACGCTGGAGGAGCAGATTAAGCAAATGACGATGGGTGGCAAGTAACACACGTTTTCGACCAGTGAGCCGCATCAGTTGATGCGGCTCTTTTTCTTGATCCGAATCGTTGGGGAGATTCTGAGATGCTCCGATTGATGATATTCTTGCTCGTTGGAACCACTGCTTTCAGCGTCCACGCCCAGTCGGATGTCCCACTGCCGTCATGGAATGATTCCGCCTCAAAGGCCGCAATCGTGGACTTTGTCACGAGGGTGACGAGCCCCGGATCTCCGGACTTTGTTCCGGTCCCCGAGCGAATTGCCGTCTTCGACAACGACGGCTGTCTCTGGTGCGAAGCTCCACTTCCGCTTCAGGTGGAGTATGTCCTCGCCGAACTCAAACGCCGAGCCCCGCAGGAACCCAAACTCGCGAAGAATGAAATGGTCCAGGCCGCGCTGAAAGGGGACTTTGAACAGCTCCTCGCCGGTGATCATCACGACGGACTCATGGAAATCATCGCCCTCACTCATTCCGGCATGACGACGTCGGAGTTTGATCAACAGGTTCGCGACTGGAAGGACTCGTTTCATCACCGCCGCTTCGGCCACGATTTGAAAGGAATGACGTATCAACCGATGCTGGAAGTTCTCGCCTACCTGCGGGAGAACGATTTCAAAACGTTTATCGTCTCTGGGGGAGGCGCGGACTTCATGCGCGTCGTCTCGGAGGAACTGTATGGAATCCCCCCCGAGCAAGTCGTCGGCTCCACAAGTCGGACCAAGTACGAACTTCGCGATGGAAAGCCCGTTTTGATCAAGACGATGGATTATCTGTTTGTCGATGACAAAGCTGGCAAGCCGGTCGGGATCCATCAGTTCATTGGGCGTCGACCCATCGCCTGCTTCGGCAACAGCGACGGAGATCAGGCGATGCTGGAGTACACGACGATCGAGAATCCCCATCCCAGTCTCGGCGTGATCGTGCATCACACCGACGCCACACGGGAGTTCGCCTATGACAAAAAGCCCCCCAGTTCCGGCAAACTCGTCTCGGCTCTCAAAGCAGCCCCGGAACGAGGCTGGGTTGTGGTCGACATGCTCAAGGACTGGAAGCAAGTGCTCGTGGGAGAATCTGATTAGTCCTGGGCGAACTCCCTAGGGGGCGATCTGATGGGGCGGTATGCTGGATTCTCTATGGCGAGTAGTGAATGAAAGTATACCAAACAAGCCAGTTAGGAGTGATCTGGGAGTTTTTGTGACATTCTCAGATGCCCTGATCTTTTTGAAATGGAGCGTCATCGACGAAGTCCGTCGAGGATCGTTGAGGCGTTGGTCCGGACTGGAATTCACTCATTTCGATGATCGCTTGCCAGAATCTGTCCTTCCGCTTGAGGAACGTTATTGGAAATCATGGCGACTTGCGAAAGCTTCCACCTTTCGCGATTCGTATTCGAAATGCCTTGGGCTTGTCACGAAGTCCCCCCCGGAGGGGCGAAAGAACCCCAGCCGTGAACGGCAGTCCACGGTCAGGCTGGTATAAAAAACATGAGGCCTGGAAGGTCGGCAGAACCAATCTGTGACCAAGGTTTTGCCGACCCTTCGGGCCTGTGGTTCGGAGATGGACGCGGAACCGGAGCCTGCCGGCTCCGGCTGACGTTCTACCGGGCCTCCGGCCCTAAACGGTCGTCAGAAAGCCGATTGTGATCCGTGATAGACGTCCGTCGTCATGCTTTCACGAACCAACGGTGCTAACCTGATCCCAAGTTCCTTGCCGTCATTAGCTTGCGAGCGGGCTGACAAGACGCCCCAGTCCGGGTTCCCCGCTCATCCCGAAACCGAGACACTTCTTCATAGGTCGGCCCTAAAGCGTCCTAACGCGGCCTTGTGGCCGCGGGGGATTCGGGGTTCGGGACGTGGAGAGTCCACATTTTCCCCATCGCGTCCCGCTCATTCCAAGTTCCTCTTTCCTTCACTGAAAAAACGATACGACGACCTGAAACATGCGCGCGTAAAAATCTGACAGCCTCGATCCCTCATCACTCCTCTCTACTCCCTCATCTCTTCCATGCACTTCCAATCCATCAACATCGACGAACTTCGCCCGGCCCCCTACAACCCGCGTGTCAAACTCAAACCGGGTGACAAAGCCTGGAAGAAACTCGAACGCTCGCTGGAGGAGTTCGATCTCGTCCAGCCGATCGTCTGGAACAAACGGACTGGCCACGTCGTTGGTGGCCATCAACGGTTGGAAGTCCTCCGTCATCGCGGAGTGCTCGACGTCGACTGCGTCGTCGTGGACCTGCCGCTTGACCGGGAAAAGGCGCTCAACGTCACGCTGAATAATGCAGCCGTCGCCAGTGACTGGGACTCGGACAAGCTGCTTGACCTTGTCGGAGAACTCAGCACTCTCCCCGACTTCGACGCCACCCTGACCGGGTTCGACAATCAGGAACTTCGCGACCTGCTCTTGATGCCCGACCCCGAGTTCCAGCCTTCGCCTTCGACAAACATGGACACCGACGCCGCCACCGTTCAGGCGACACTCTCCATCCCGCAGGAGGATTGGGAGTCGGCATCTGAGTATCTCGACGACCTGCTGGGAAATTTTCCTGATGTTCGGCTGAACCTGCGAAAAGATTGACTGTGGCCGCATCCTGAAGCAGGCTGGTCGTCAGCAAGTTCATTCCAGGTTGGCCAGGGCCTCTTGATCGATAATCAGGGTTTCCCGCGTCACGGCATACTTCGTTCCATACCCTTCCCAGAAGACAACAACACCCCCATCCTCATTGAGTGCTCTCACTTCAACGGGATTCCATTTGTTCCCCCAATAAGCCAGACAATTCGTCCCGACTTTGAGCGGAGTTTGGCGAGTGACACGGACATGGTCTTCCGGGATGTCAATCGCGATTTCATAGTGCCGAGTTCCCGAAGAATAAGCGGGAGGTTCCACGCTGGATTCTGATTCTGCTCCATTGGATTCACGTGGTCCGCTCGGCTGGCTGGCTAATGCCCCCGCGCTCTGCTCTTTGTCTTGGCTGGTGTCAGAAACATCGTCTGTGCGGGTGATGAGGGTTTCTCGAGTGACAGCATAGGTGGAGTTTCCAAATGTCGTCCACTCGACTGTGATGCTTCCATCGTCGTGCAAAGACTTCACGACCACGGGATACCACTTCCTCCCCCAGTAAGCGAGACATTCCGTCCCCACGGCCATGGGAGTCTCCCGGCTCACACGCTCATATCCCTCCGGCAATTCAATCGCAATCTGATAGTGGCGCACGGAAATTTCGTAACCCTCCGGCCGTGTCCAATGCAGATTGACTCTTGCGGGTTCGGCAGGCCGCGACGTTTCGCGACTCTTTCGGGAAGGGGGGCGGACTGCCGCAGGGGGGCGCATCTCCTCACGACGCGATGCCGGAGACGGGGGAATTGTCGCAGCGACTTTTGGCGACTCACCAGAAACCGGCGCTGCCCCATCCGTGCTGTCTTCCTCGTTCGACGGCAGTGAAACTCCCGTCTCTGCCGGATAATCGACATCCTGTTCTTCGGCGATGTTTTCTGGCCGTTCACGATCAACAGATGATGGCTGGACGGCCAACGTCCCGCCACTGGCCTTTTGTGACGCATCGGTGTTCCAATCGACAATGCGCCCAT
>JAGQQQ010000521.1 GCA_020426125.1 Planctomycetaceae bacterium | reverse complement strand
TCCAAGATCACTGACGAGGAGTTCCAGATCCTCATCCTGGTCCCATTGGAGGGGCAAAACTCGGCAAGGGTTGGCCAGTTGCACCGGTCGCCGGGCCTCGATCCAGTCTCCATCCACTGGTGATTTCAAGAGTGCTCCTGTTCGCATGTCGCAGGCCCAGACGGTTTGCGAAATGTCGGAGACGTTCAAATGGGAAATCGCCGTGGCTTGAAGAGTGTCGGGAGCGTCGACCCGTTGAAAGAGAGAACTCGCGACCGATTCCAGGGGATAGACCTGAGGGGCGGGTAACGCCTCTTTGGCATCCCGTTCAAAGTAGGCGATCGTCGTCATCAGTTCGGGGGGATCCCAGGCGAATTCCTCCCGGGCGGCTTCGTAGAATCGAAATCCTTGCGTCACCTCGAATTCCCAATCCTCCTTCGCGAAGGACTCGGGTTTGGGCATGGCATGACAATGGCCACAGAACTTTTCAATTCGCCGTTCCTCTTCAGCGGAGATTGAAACCGTCTCGGTCACGGCGGGCTCACCTTGGTCCGGATTCGGCGAAAGCTCCGAGCATCCCGCAGAGAATGTGAGACAAACCAAAGTGCAACATTTGAGACCAGTCCGTCGCCGCATGATCTTCCAACTCATTCCGAAAGTTCGATGGGAATCCTCAGCTTTGTCGATTCTGGCTTCACGGCAAAGGGGAAGGAAACGCGTCCGTCCCAACTCACATCATCCGAGGAAATTCGATCTCCATAGGAGACCATCGATTCGGATGATCGTCAATCGTTCCTGATCGAAGGCCGTTTGTTCGACGGGGGAGTCCTTGTGAAGTCCTTTTCTCGAGTCCCTTGTCTTGTATGCCGGGTCCGAATTCTTGTTGTCCTTGCATTGTTCCTCTTAGAATTTCACTAAGGAACGCTTGAGAGAATCTCAGGAGAAATGCGAGTGAGGGGATTGATCGTCGATGGCTGATTTTCATCTGACGTTCCGTGTGAGTGTCGACTCAACAAGGATTACGTGACGATGGTTCCTGTTCGTTTCACGGAATGGATCGCGACAAGGCGAAGATGCCAATCGTTGCTTGTCTTGTGGCTCACCATCTTCGCGGGGTGCTCCGAGTCCGATTCCCGTTCAACGGAAAGGCTCTCGTCCCGGGAGCAGGAATCCAGGTTCCGTTCCGTCGCCGCGGAGGACTGGGCTCGTTTTGCGACCGAGGACCAGGATTCCGTCGGTTGGATCGCACTGCCCGAACCGGTTTCCAAACCATTGTTTCAAAGTCAGGCCGATCCGTCAGCTCTCGGGATCGTCGGGCCTGAAGCCTGCTCGGACTGCCACGCCGAACAGGTCCTTGGATTCCTCCAGACGGCTCACGCTCTGACCTCGCGAGCGGCCACTCCAGAAACGGTCCTGGGACCGCTCGATCCGCCTCGGAATTCTCTTGAGACACGTGTCGACGGATTCTCCTTTGAAACGAAGGCCGATGGGGAACGGGCCGTCCTGGTCACGGTGACCTATCCGACTGGGAAGCATACTCAGGCGATGGAGTTCCCCTTGGCGTTTGCCGTGGGAAGCGGAAATCACGGGCAAAGTTATCTGATCTGGCACGGCGACCAACTTTGCCAGTCTCCCGTTAGTTACTTTTCCGAGAAAGACTGCTGGAGCAACTCGCCCGGGACCTATAAAGACGGAACAGCCGACTTCGCCCGCCCGGCGACCACACGATGCCTGGACTGCCACAACACCTGGGTTGCTCACGCTCCAGGGACCGTGAACCGTTACGATGCGGAACATTCCATCCTCGGGGTGACCTGTGTCCGCTGCCACGGCCCGGCGAAGGATCATATGACGTACCATCGCATGTTTCCTCACGAAAGCCACGCTCAGGCAATCGTCAATCCCGGGAGGCTGGATCGACAGCGATCGCTGGAAGTGTGCGCGCAGTGCCATTCGGGAGGAGGAGAGTTGTTGCGGCCTGCTTTTACGTTTCGGCCCGGAGAGCGTCTTGATGAGTGGATTCAACTCGATCTGAATGCTCAGTCTCCAGACAACGACGACCCCCATAGTGCAAATCAGTTGGGACGGCTGATGAGAAGCCGCTGCTTTCAAGAGAGCGAGAGTCTCACCTGTGCGAGTTGCCATGATCCACATCGCCCCGAGCGAGGGGACTCGGCCCGATTTTCCAAACGCTGTCTGTCGTGCCATCAGGTCGAGTCCTGCGGGCTCGCTGAGAAGTCTGCCAGTGCGATACAGAAAAACTGCGTGGACTGCCATATGCCCACCCGTCGGGACGCCCAAGTCGCAGCACAAGGGGTCGGCGATCCCTTGTTGCCGTTGCTGCGAGACCATCAGATCGCGATCTGGTACGATGTGAGCCGCGTTGTTCAGCAACGCTTCGCCGTGGACGACGACCAATCGATTGATCGCTGATTCCGATCCCGCCATGCCCCCTCAATCTCGAAAGCCCCGTTGTCGAATTCGCCTGTGTTATGCCGTCGCGGCGTTGTTCGGATTGCTGAATGGGTGTGATCACGATTCGTCGTCCCCCCCTTTGGTCAACGAGGATAATTCCCCGTTGGACGACGCGTCGGAACGGACACCATCGGACGGAGTTCCAGACTGTGACAGGTTTCAATTTCGGTCCAAACGTCTGGAGTCCGGGATTACCTTTCATCATCAAAGCGGTGACAGTCCCGAAAAACCTTTTCCGGCCGCAAATGGAAGTGGAGTTGGCATCCTGGACCTCGATCTGGATGGGTTCAGCGACCTCCTATTCGTTTCCAGTAACTCTTTCGATCCTGGAGTCGAAGTCGTCGCGAACCAGTGCTATCGCAATTCAGGCCAATGGGGGTTTCTTGACGTGACATCCCCGACGGGTTTGGAGTTCGCCGGACACTCGGCGGGCGTTACGGTCGGCGACTTCAATGATGATGGATTCCCCGACGTCTACCTGACCTGTTTCGGGCCGAACCGGTTCTATGAAAACCAGGGGGATGGCACGTTCCGGGAGGTCTCCTCTTCGTCCGGAGTGGGGCACCCCGGATGGGGAACGAGCGCGGCGTTCCTGGATTACGATAACGATGGGTACCTTGACCTGTATGTTGGCAATTATGCGGAGTGGACGCCGGATCAGAACGAGTACTGCGGAGATCGGGAGCGAGGTATTCGCATGTATTGCAGCCCCAAGTCCGTCGCTCCGCAAGCCGATGTTCTGTATCACAATCTGGGGAATGGCACCTTCGCAGACGTATCGGAATCATCTCAAGTCGCCATCCAGAGATTTCGAACGCAGGGGGTGATTGCGGTCGACACGACAGCCGATGGGCTTGTGGATCTGTATGTGACAAATGACATACACCCCAATTCCCTGCTCATCAATCAGGGCAATGGCACATTCGTGAACCAGGCGGACTTTCTCGGAGTCGCTTACGATCATGCCGGGAATGCTCAAGCTGGGATGGGCGTTGCCAGTGCTGATATGGACCGCGATGGACGGATCGACCTGTTCGTCACCAACTTCGAGGGAGAACATAACACGCTGTACATTCAGGGCGAATCAGGATTCTTTACGGACGCCAGCCATCTCCGGGGCATTACATCCGGTAGCCTGCCGTGGATCGGGTGGGGAACAGCCGCTGTGGATTTCAATGCCGACGGATGGACCGATCTGTTTGTCATCAACGGGCACACCGACAACAACATGCACGATCTCGGACGAGAGGGAACCTACCGCCAACCCCCCTTGTTCTGGGAGAATCGACAGGGAAAGTTTGAACAGTGCATTCCAAGGGATAGCCCCTTTTTTCAATCTGTTCATCCCGGACGCGGGATCGCCGTCGCCGATCTGGATCAAGACCTCGATTGGGACATTGTTTGCTGCCTGCAGGATTTGCCTCCGGAGTTGCTTGAGAATCAGAGC
>JAGQQQ010000520.1 GCA_020426125.1 Planctomycetaceae bacterium | reverse complement strand
CCTCGAATATTGTCCCATTAGAGACATCCCCCCTGCCTCTTTGTCAACGAATGTCCTCCCATGAAATATGTCCTCGTCATCCCCGATGGTTGTGCCGATGAGCCTCAGCAGGTCCTTGAGGGGAAGACTCCGCTGCAAGCGGCCCATGTTCCTCACATGGACGAAGTCGCCCGTCTCGGGACAGTCGGCCGCACCGACAACGTCCCCGAGTCGATGCCCTCTGGGAGCGACGTGGGGACGATGAGCTTGTTCGGGTATAATCCGCTGACCATGCACACGGGCCGGGCTCCGTTAGAAGCGGCGGCTCAGGGCATCGAACTGGAGTCGGGTGATTGGGCCGTCCGTTGCAACCTCGTCACGGTCGAAAACGGACGCATGAAGAGCTTCACCGCTGGCCAGTACCCCAACGACCTGGGCCGACAGTTGATCGAAGTGATGCAAAAGGCGTATTGCGGCGATGAACACTGGAAATTCCACGCCGGAGTCAGCTACCGCAACCTCCTCCTCTATCGGGCTCGGGGAGGAAAGGCTCCCTTCGCGGACGATACCTACAGCGTCCCGCCTCACGACATCACCGACCAAGAAATCGCCGAGCATCTCCCCATGGGATCCGGAGCGTGCGATCTCCGCGCGATCATGGACAAGAGCGTCCAACTCTTTGCCGAAGCTCCGGCCAATCAACAACGCCGTGATCGTGGGGAACTGCCGGCGACTCAGGTCTGGCTTTGGGGACAAGGGAGCCGCCCCGATCTCGTTCCGTTTGCAGACCGCTTTGGCGTTCGCGGCGCCGTGATCACAGCCGTTGACCTCCTTCGCGGAATCGGCCGACTGATCGGCTGGGATGTCATCGAGGTCGAAGGAGCCACCGGTTACCTCGACACCAACTACGCGGGCAAGGGGCAAGCCGCGATACAGACTCTTCAGGACGGCCATGATTTCGTGGTCGTCCACGTCGAGGCCACCGATGAAGCGTCCCACGAAGGGGAGGCTCACGAGAAGGTCAAAGCCCTTGAACAGATCGACGCGCACATCGTCGGTCCCGTGCACGAATACCTGAAAGGTCACGGAGACTACCGGTTGATCGTCTGCCCGGACCATCCCACCTTTCTCCGCACAAAAACCCACAGCCACGGCTACGTCCCCTTCGCCATGTGCGGAGCAGGGATCAATCACAACGGCGCCGAAACGTACGATGAAGTCTCCGCCGAAGCGACCGGTGACACCATGGACAACGGCTACGAACTGATGCCAAGATTTCTTTCCCGATAGCTGGTGATGGCATCGCTCAGTGACAACCAGAGAACAGGTGTCCCATTGCGATGAGTGGGTAGTGGATAGCCGACAGGGCGGAGGAAAGCAGATGGGAGTGAGCGGTTTTTGCGATCGCGCAGTTGCTATTCTCGGTCAACTCCCCACTATTCCTTTGATAGAAGGACGATCCACCTCCAGAAGTTTGGCGAGTGCGAGAAAGTGACAAATGAGTTCAAGACAGTGCTAAAGTGAGTGAATCGTCATCCCGCCGTCGATCTTCAGCACCTGCCCGGTTGCATACGGCAGTTCCCCATCAAGCAGCACGCGGATTGCTTTCCCCACGTCGCTCGGCTCTCCCCAGCGGCGATCCAGTGTGAGTCCCTCTGAGAACAGCTTGTCATATTTGTCCGTCACTCCGGCCGTCATGTCGCTACGAATGACTCCCGGACGGACTTCGTAGACGTCAATGTGGTGTTCCGCCAATCGCGTGGCCCAAAGTTTGGTGGCCATCCCGAGTGCGGCTTTTGTCAGGCAGTAGTCTCCTCGATTGACTGAGACGAACTCCGCCGAGATCGAGGAGACAAACACGACCTTCCCTCGCCAGCCATCGGAATTGTCTTGGGCGGCCATTCGCCGCGCAGCGAGTTGCGTCAGAAAAAAGGGTCCCTTCAAGTTGATTCCCATGACCTTGTCAAAGGACTCCTCATCCGCTTCCAGAATATCCTTACGACCGGGAGACGTGATCCCCGCGTTGTTGACGAGTGCATCGATCCGTCCGAACCGTTCGATGGTCGCCTCAACAAGTCGTTTTCGATCCTCCGATGAGGACACATCCGCAGCACAGTAATCGACGGGATTGCCTAGAGCGGCAATCTGTTGTACCGCTAACCGAGCATCGCTCTGGGGGCGGACCCCGTTGAGCATCAGCGACCAACCGGCATTCGCCAATTGCTCGGCAATGCCAAGCCCGATCCCCCGCGCTCCTCCGGTAATGATGGCGACTTTTGACATCGTTCTCCGATTCTAGCGAGGAAAAATTTGACGGATGGGAAACTGAAATCCGGGTAACAGGTCTCCCCCGTCGAAGACATCGTCGATCGTCAGAACTTGTTGATCTTTCAGCGAACGATGAACTTTCACGGTACGGTTTCGGGGATTGACGACAAGGACCATCTGGCAGCCAGCGGCCAGCCAGTCGGCCACCTTATCCTCCACATCCACCAATCGGTCTTCTGGCGAAACCACTTCAACGGCCAAATCCGGCGGACCGGGAAAGTATCCCTTCCGGTGCTGAACCTTTTCACATCGCTCTCGGGTGACAAACGCCAGATCGGGAGCGCGGACAGTGTCCGGATCCTGAGAGATCAGGAATCCTGTCTCGGCAGCATAGATCGTGCCCAAGTTGTGCTCGTCCACAAAAGGCCCAAAAGGAAGCCCCACGCGATAAGCGATATCCCCATGTTCATGTCCAGCGGGTGGCATTTCTCGCAGCACTCCTTGCACGAGTTCGTGGCGCATTCCGTCATCGCGAAGTGCCAGAAGCTCTTCCGCAGTCATGATTTTCAAGTCTGCACTCACTCAATCACCTCAACTTAGATAATGGTGCGACAACATACCGTCACCGATATTTCCGACAACTTGAATTTTTTTCGCATACAAGTCCACCAGCATCACGGATCACCTCCATTATGTCATAACATTTCGTTGATTCTTAAAACCCTTCTCGGCACGACAACTCTTCCAGCACGCCTTGCACCACCGGCTGTGGGCAGGACCACACAAGGAAGAACATCGCTTCTCGCACGGCACGCTCCGCGGGATGGCCGCGCAGAAATCCGGCTCCTTTGCTGATGGCCATTGCCGCCTGAGTGATTCGGACGACGAGCGAATTGGATCGCTGCCGAATCGCGGCGGCGGACCGTTGAGGCTGGTCCTGATCACCCGCCAGCGAAGCGTATAAGTCTTCTCGTAAGGTCGCCAACTCTGACGAAAATCCATTGGCCACGGACCTGAGATCGTCGCGCACATCCGCCTGTTCCTGAATCAATTCAAGGGAACGGCCACAGACTCCCAAGGCGAGCGTCGATGTCGTCAGCGACCCCGCACCGCCGCCCGTTCCCTGTTTCATGACTCCCTCCACCGGGCCGGCCAGCAGGTGATCCCAAGGGAGGACGACGTCGTTCAACTGGACGGGAGCTGTGTAAGATGCCGTCAGTGACATCAACTCCGCGTGGGACTGCACTTTGACTCCGGGGGCACTCGTTGGCAGGGCGACGAGAACTTGAGTTCCATCGGAACAGGTTCCGCCAGTGACGATGATATCGGCATATTCCGCGCCCGTGACCCAGGGAACGGTGCCGTTGAGCCGGATCTCATCCCCTTGCAGCTCAGCCTGAACCGCCGGGTTCGCCAGATGCTGGCGGGATGTTGTCAGGTGGGAGATGCCGACCGTCGCGAAGATCTCTCCGCGGGCGAGCCGCGGGAGCAACTCTCGCTTCATGATTTCGTTGTTACTGCCCGAGATTCGCTGACAGGCTCCGTTCCGTTGAGTCAGCACGAAGCAGGTGGCCAGACAGGCTTGCGCGAGTTGTTCGTAGCCTTGCGTCAATTCTTCCGCCGAGACGTCGAGTCCATCGTAAGCGTTCGGGACGACCCAGCGCAGGACATTCGCTTCCGCCAGCCAGCTGAGTTGCCTCGCTGGCCAGATCCCTTCGGAATCCAGATCAGGAGCGTGCTCTTTCAGGTTTTTTAACAGATTCTCAATCGTCATCGATTCTCAATCACTCATTCTTTCATCCATGAGGCTGTCAGGCATCGCTTTCATCATACCGGATTTCTGCGGGGGTATCCTGTCTTTGGGGAACAGCGGTCAAAAATGCGGTTGAACGATCCATGAAACCCGTTTTCCACATCACGGGTACAGTGAGTACACTTCACAGATTGCGGAT
>JAGQQQ010000519.1 GCA_020426125.1 Planctomycetaceae bacterium | reverse complement strand
ATGCCCTGGAGGAGGCCGAATTGTCGTCTTCGCATCCGGCCATGCGAAAAGCGGTCGACTGGCTTTTGGAAAAGGAAGTGCGTTCGATCGGAGACTGGTCCGTGAATCATCCTGGAGTCGAACCGGGCGGATGGTTTTTCGAATTTCGAAACGAGTTCTATCCCGACATCGATGACACGATCATGGTGACCATGGCCCTTGCCCGGTCATTGGATGGAGGAAAGAACCCACGGCAATTTGTCAACCGGCTGGCGAGTGCCTTGTTTGAGAAAGATGGCGACCTGAGAATGGTCCTTTCCGGGCAACTCGATGGGACTGGTCGTGCCGTTGTGGACGTCGAACGGGCTCAGCGGGTCTTCTCGGCGATTCGTCGCGCGGTGAACTGGACGAAGGCCATGCAGTGCCGAAATGGGGGATGGGCGGCCTTCGACGCGAACAACGACCGGGAACTGCTGACGCGGGTTCCGTTCGCGGATCACAATGCCATGATCGATCCTCCCACCGCGGACATCACCGCTCGAGTGCTCGAAATGTTCGGCAGGCTAGGGCTCGACCATCGCGACGGCCGATTTGAGAGTGCCGTGCAGTTCGTCTGGGATAGCCAGGAATCCGACGGCTGTTGGTATGGCCGTTGGGGGGTGAACTATCTCTACGGCACCTGGCAGGTTCTCGTCGGAATGACGGAGTTTGGGATTCCCTCAAGTGATCCCCGTCTTCAGGCCGGAGCACGATGGCTCATCGACAAACAACAATCGGATGGGGGGTGGGGGGAAACTCCCGAAACCTATGATCGTCCGGAATTGAGGGGAACCGGGCCGACAACAGCTTCTCAAACGGCTTGGGCTCTGATGGGACTGATGGCGGCCGGACACGTAGGATCAGAGGCGGTTCGGCGCGGAATTGACTACCTGCGGAGAAATCAATCCCCCGATGGGACTTGGGAGGAGCCATGGTACACGGGAACAGGATTCCCCCGAGTTTTCTATCTTCGATACCACCTGTACCGTCACTACTTCCCCTTGATGGCACTCGCCCGCTACCGCCGACTGACCCGTTGATCGTCCCCTCGGAGCGACGGAACGGCATGATGGCCCAACCACCGGCCTTCCCTGAATCCCAAGGAAAACGTGCCGCGTTCAATCCAAACGGGCACGTTGAGGTTCCCTGGTGATGTCGACTCAAGGGGCGGGTCATGCCGCCTTCAGATCTTGTTTGGCGTAGTCAAACAAGGCGGTTGAGAGATACCGCTCTCCGGAGTCGGGCAGAATCACGACGATCGTCTTCCCTCGGTTTTCCGTTCGGGAAGCGAGTTTCAGGGCGGCAGCCATCGCGGCGCCGGAACTGATCCCGCAGATGATCCCTTCTTCCCGGGCCAGCCGTGGGGAAGTCTCAAAGGCATCATCGTCCGTCACCTGGACGACTTCATCGATCAACGACGTGTCGAGAATGTCGGGAACGAATCCTGCTCCGATTCCTTGAATCTTGTGCTTGCCGGGGGAACCTCCAGACAAAACCGGACTGGTCACCGGCTCGACCGCAACGCTGTAAATTGGCTGGCGACGGACCGTTTCAAAGTACCGGGAGATGCCGGTGATCGTGCCACCCGTGCCGACACCCGCGACGAGGATGTCGACCTTGCCATCGGTATCATTCCAGATTTCCGGACCGGTGGTCTTTTCATGGATCGCGGGATTCGCCGGGTTCTGAAACTGCTGCGGCATGAAGTAACCAGGCTGCTTCGAGAGTTCCTCGGCCTGCTTGATGGCCCCTTTCATCCCATCGGCTCCGGGAGTCAATACCAGTTCCGCTCCGAAGCACCCAAGCATCGTCCGCCGTTCGAGCGACATCGTATCCGGCATTGTGAGAACGAGCGGGTAGCCCTTGGCAGCGCAGACGTAGGATAAGGCGATCCCGGTGTTTCCACTGGTGGGTTCAACAACCGTCATCCCCGGTTTTAGCTTCCCGGATCGTTCCGCGTCCCAAATCATGGCGGCACCGATTCGGCACTTCACGCTGTAGGCCGGATTGCGACCCTCGATCTTTGCGAGAACCCGGGCCTGAAGCCCTTGAGTGAGATTGTTGATGCGAACGAGCGGCGTCCGACCGATCGACTCGGAGTTGTCACGAAAAATGGGCATTCGGAAATTCCCTCCCTGGAGAAACACTCAGCGTGGATCAACTTGCCACACCGATTTCGAGAAGCACCCCCCAGATACCGGCTGATGAGCCGGTGTCCGTTGGTCAAACTCCCCCCAATTGTGGTTGAACAGCTCTGCGGAACCGTTCTCCCTCCTGATACAATCGCACCGCGACAGGGCAAAAATCCGATCGAATGTTTCCGATTGTAAGATTTGCCTGAGGTTGCCCCGCTCACCCGATTCTCCATTGCGACAACAGGCTCCCTCTCTCGGCGCGACTTTCCTGGAACCAGTTTCCTCACATTGGACTTTGGACGCGCCAACGGCTCCCTCATTCATCGATCCGTTGAATCACTCCGCGACGAGGGAGTTGCCATCCCGATCGCGGAGGTTTTGATTCAGTCTGGCTCACGTTCCACTCTCGACAGGATCGATACAATCGTTACAATCCAATTGTTGCGCATATCCCCGATGGACGTTTTTCGCGATGAGTGTCTTCCATTCAAGCGACTGTGTTTCGCGCGCAACTCCCGAACCTGAAAGCCTTTTACGGCATATCATTGAGTCATTCGTGCTGCTCGCTGTCGCCGTGACTCTCTTCCGGACCTTCGCGGCCGAAGGGTATTTGATCTCGACGGGTTCCATGGCCCCGACTCTGCTGGGATACCATCGGCGAGTCACTTGTCCGGACTGTCAGCACCTCTTCGCTCGAGGGGCGGCCTTCGATCGGGACGTCCAGCCCCCCGGAGAAACCGCTCTCGCAGACTTTGATGACCCTGGGATCGAACAATCGTTTTCCCATTGTCCGAATTGTGGGCGTTCGCAGATTGCCTCCTGGCAGGTTCCTCGGAACGAAGGGGACCAGCTTCTGGTTCACAAACATGCGTACGAATTGCGTGACCCGCGTCGCTGGGAGGTGATTGTCTTTCGGAATCCAGCCGATCCTCGACAGGCGTATGTGAAACGGGTTGCTGGACTACCTGGTGAGCGATTTTCGATTGAACACGGCGAAGTCTCAGCCAACGGCCAGCTCTGTCGGAAACCCTATGAGGTCCAACAGGCGATGCGAATTCTGGTTTCCGACGCCACGCGACTCTCTCAGGAGAATGATGCCGACTGGCGTCCCCGATGGACGCCGGAGGAAAACTCAAACTGGATCTCTTCCGCAGCGGGCTTCACGGTCGAGTCTTCAAACGATGGACAAACGCATTGGTTGAACTACCGACACTGGATCCGAACAGGGGGGCATCACGAGACCACGGTCCCCCTTTCGGCGTGGCCAGACGAGGTCGAACAACCCAATCCAAGTTTCGAAAACATCGTCTATGCCTACCCGACTCTCATCGGCACGGGAGTCTTCACCGATGTCGATCGCAAGCGATGGAAGATGCGATCCGATGATCCAGACTACCAGATGGCACTCGATCAGCTTTTCGAACAGTCACACGTCGCACCGGTCACGGATGAGTGCGGGTACAATGCGCCCACGTCGGCCGACGGATATCCTGTGAACGACTTCATGGTCTCCTTCCGGCTCTCCAATGTCGAAGGGGAGGGAGGTCTTGCTGTTCATTTGAACGGAGGTTCACATCAATTCCTCGCCATTCTCGACTTTCGTGAAAGGAAGATCGATCTGATCCAAGATCAAAATCCGCAGCCAGTGGCAACGGCCCCGTTGCCCGAGGCGAGTGAAGATTCGTCTTGGGATGTCGACTTTTCCTGTTTCGATTCGCAGATCATCCTTGCGATCAATGGAATACCCGTTTGGGAACCGGTCCTTTTCACTCGCGACGGGGCCCCCATTCCCCTGCGAGAGCCAACTCGACTTGGGGCGGTGGATCTCTCCTGCCGAATCGAGAATCTGCGTCTCTACCGAGACGTCTACTACACCCCCAAGCCTAATCCTGGAAAAGCCTCCTTCGAGCTAAGCAATGATGCCTTCTTTGTTCTGGGCGACAACAGTCCCGTGTCCGTCGACAGCCGAGTCTGGGACGATCCAGAAGTTCCTCGTGATGCCCTCATCGGAAAGCCGTTGGTTGTGCATCTCCCTTCGAAGCAGGCACAAGTGTCCTGGAACGGCGCCAAACGGTTCTTTCGAATCCCCGATTTCGGCCGGGTTCGTTTCGTGAAATAGTCACTGGCAACGCGCCCCAGCCATCGAGATCCCCCCATAGCGGTCGAGAGAAATCGCCATGGGGAACTTCGAACTCTGCGAAAGTGGAATCGTTCGTCGGAGACTTGGACTCAACTTTGAACCCTCCTAGACGGAAGCAAACGCGGGATTTGGCAGATTACGCTCGACAATCTCTTTCGTTTGTGAGACATTTCCTCGGTCGATGTTTCATTTCAGGACTCATTTGATGAGGGCGAAATTATGTCAGATAACGAAGGTGGTGGCTTCGGAGGCCTGCTGATTTGGGTGGGCTTGCTTTTGTTTATCAATCTCCTGAGCTATCTGTTCAACTGGTCGTTCTGGGTCTACTGATTCCGTGCGAATCCGTTGATGCCCAATTCCATTCCCGACGCGGGTTGCTCTGAAGGGGCGGCTTGGCGTGAAAGGTCCATCGGAAGTGAGTGAGGGCGCGGAAAACAAGCCGAGACCTTCATGGGCTCTGGGAATACCTCATGAGGGGATGGCCAACGGGGTTCTCGCGCTCAATGCTTTCCTTTGGGGGATCTTGGGACTGGCGACCGGCAGCAGTGAAGTTCGTTGGGCCGCCGTGCGAGTGTCGATATCCGTCATCCACTTCACTGTTGCCTGGCTTTTTCTAAACAGAGCCAATTTGGTACGGGCAGGCAGTTTCCGCGATATCGCCTGGGCTTTGCCGTCCATTGTTCTTTCCGGACTTGCGTTTCACGGTGCCCCGCCTCCGGAACGGTGGACAAACGGCCCGGCTGGCCTGTTTGTCGCCGCGACGGTCGTCGTCGTGACTTCTCTGCTCGTTCTGGGGAGAAATTTCGCGATTCTTCCAGCAGTGCGTGGAATCACCATCCACGGCACATTTCGTTGGGTCCGGCACCCCGTTTTCGCGGGGGAACTGCTGCTCCTCCTGGCATGTGTCCTGGCCGCGACAAACGGACAGACGGTCTCGGCGTTCGTCATCTCAATCCCCATGATCGTGATCCGAATCCTTGTCGAAGAGCGTCTGTTATCGACTCAAGCGGAATACCAGGATTACTGCCGAGGAACTCGCTGGCGATTGATTCCATTCGTCTGGTAATAGAGAGCGGACCCCGTTCTGCCGAATCCGACATCCCACACGGCTTGAAAATTCGACATTCGGTCTTCGAGCATTTTTCACGGAGAGATCGGAATCCGGCATTCCCGAAACCAAGTTTCAAGGCTGAAACATCGGCCCCGGAACATCCCCGGACTCCCATTTCTTCGCGGTATCACTGTCTGCCGGCGTGGACCGAATCCAGACTCGAAATCGGCTTGCCGCGCCTCCATTTGCCCCCGGCGCCTGCTTCTGGGCAAGCTGTCGAGTGAGGTTGGCCTGCTGATTGGGTTTGAGATTCGGGATTAACCAGTCCGCGTACATTCCGGATTCCGTCTCCACGGTGACATAGAATGTCAATGCCCGGAGCGGCGAGACATTTTTCAAACTGCCATCGACATGCAGTTGCCCGCCGAGGTCGGACCGTTGTACGGCGTTGATGCTTGCTTCCCCCAAGGCCTGTTGCTCTGTTGCCCGTCCCGCACTTTGGTTGGGAGTGAGGTCGACGCGGCCTCGTTTGACGGCCGCTTGCAAAGCCCTGGGGAAGTCCGCTTGAACGGTGGAAACGCTCACGCCAAAAGACTGTTCAAACCGCCGAACCCGTTCGTCCTGGTTCAACTGAGTCAATGGTTCACGGTTCCCCAATTCGGCAACATAGTTTCGATATGCGTCGGCATGCTGCGTGCACAACATCCAGTGCATGCACCATGCGAGCGTGTAGGCATTTCCCGCGAGAATATCGGCCGTGAATGCAGAATCATCCGCGAGTATGGTCCCCCAGTCGATCTGTTGGCGCATCGCCAGGAATTGCCGCGCGTAACGACGATTCACCTTTTCCGGGTAAACATCGATGCGACCACCATCGCTTTCAAATCCGGTCGCGATCCCTTCGTCAAACCATTTGGGAATGGGAGCCAGACGCTGAAATACGCGATTGTACATCTGCTGATGGATTGCCTCGTGTAAAGGCACTTCAAATGTATCACACGAACTGAGACGCACCGCCAGCCAGTTCGTAAGCCCCGAATAAAACCCGGCAATCGAACTGGCGGAGAGTCCCTGACCACCGGTGGCTTCTTGCGCGTACTCGTTAAAGTCCTCGTCCGACTCGTAGATCACAAGGACCATGGGAAAACGCAGTTCCCGGAGTCGGAGCCGCATTTTCGTGGCATGTCTCATGAAGACGCCATCGACCCGACTCATAAAGTCGGCGGCTTTCTTGACGAAGCTCCCGGCTCGGCGCTCTCCGGCTCGGTCGAGAGGCGTTGTAAGCACCAACGCCACCAAAAACGGGTCTCGGACCTCAAACCGGACTCGTTCCGCTCCGAACTGTTTCTGGAGGAGCTCCTGCATTCCCGCCACGTCGATCGGCTCGGGGGCACCGGTAATCTCGCGTGCCTGAATTGCCCCAGTGGGAACGATCTGGATTTGGCCGTCGTGACGTTCCAGAGCGGAAAAGTTCTGGCCGTTCCCAATTAGACGGGCCTCGATTGTGATCGAGTTCCTGTTCTCGTCCACATAAGTGAACGAATCCGCGCGGGTCGCGCGGTCCGCTGGGCACAACAGGATCGTCGTCAGGAAAACGAAATTCGCAATCACGGCCTGCCGGACGGACATTACGTCGACTCCATTTTTGCTCACGTTTTCGAGGGAGCCTCAACCGGGGATTCCTTTTTCTTTTTGCCAGCGATGAGCGAGTAAAAGAGACCATCAATCCCAAACCAGGATCCGGTCGGAAGTGCAGCGATAGCCAGTAACGCGACGACTTCGATCGAGTTCTTGTTGATGATCAGGCTATGTTCCGGCCCCGGTCCAGGGGGAACCCCCGGCAACGGAGGGATCACGAGGTAGAAGCTGAATACCATCAACGCTCCGAGCAGAGCCGCGACACGAGTGAACAGTCCGATAATCAAGAGTGTGCCCAAGATCAGAAGCCCCCACATCACCCGCATGTCCGCCTGGTAAAGGGGAGTGTTCTCCGGCGGTAAGGAGCCCCGACGAAGCTGCTCGGTGGTTAGCATCTTCTGGGCCGCATCCTTCAGCGAGGCATCCAACTCTTTCACGGGGCTGACCAGTTCGTTCCGCATGATGGCCACCTTGCGTCCCAACATGGTCGCATGATCATACTGATAATCCACTTGGGCCTGCTGGAGCGACCGCTCATAATCCGCGAGGAGATCCTTGTATTCTTGAATCTTCCCATAAGTCAGGACGCTCCGGTTTTCATCGTCATCGGAGGCCACTTTCGTCCCCATGACCGCATCGAATCCTCCCTGGTCTCGAATCTCTGCCGTGACCCCAACAAATTCCGGATTCCCTTTCAATAGGCCGGCCAACTTATGACGGTAGGACAGTTCCCGCGATTGCCGAGCGAGTTTCTCGATGGTCTTGTAGAACTCCAGATCGGCGGCGTCCGGTTCGGCCTCGGAATCCGTTCGTTTTGCGTATTGGCCATTCTCCAATCGTGTGACGTCAACCAGACTCAGGAGTTTCGCCTCATCCCCGGGAGTGATCGGTTCCGCAACGGACAACTGTTT
>JAGQQQ010000518.1 GCA_020426125.1 Planctomycetaceae bacterium | reverse complement strand
TCATGATGATGGGGATCGCGACCTGTGCCATCGGAGTTCTTCCCACCTACGAAACAATCGGCGTGGCGGCGCCCCTCCTGCTCATTCTGATGCGACTGATTCAAGGGTTTGGAGTCGGGGGCGAATGGGGAGGCGCCGTGTTAATGGCCGTCGAACATGGCCACACCCGGAATCGGGGTTTTTATGGAAGCTGCGTGCAGATGGGAGTCCCGGCCGGGATGCTTCTCGCGGCGGGGGTCTTCGCCATTTTTGCGAACCTGGAAGAGTCCGCGTTTATGAGTTGGGGCTGGCGAGTGCCGTTTCTCCTCGGTGTGGTGTTGTTGTCGGTGGGGATGTTCATTCGCGTCCGCGTGATGGAAAGTCCCCTGTTCGCCGATGTCCGCGCCCAGAAGAAGGTAAGCGAGGTTCCCATTCTGGAGGTTTTCCGCAAGTATCCCAAAAATGTCTTGCTTGCCATGGGGGCGAGGTTCTCCGAGAACGCCTGCTTCTACATCTTCAGCGTGTTCGTGTTGTCCTTCTCAACGGAACAACTGCAACTGGCGAAGAGCGATGTCCTTATCGGCGTCTGGATCGCGGCGGGGGTGCAGGTGGCCGCGATTCCCGCCTTCGGGATGTTGTCCGACCGGATCGGGCGGCGCCCCGTGTATATGGCTGGGGCGTTGGCGGTGATCCTGTTCGCGTTTCCGTTCTTCTGGATGATCGAATTGAGAAGTGTCCCTCTGGTCTGGCTGGCGATCGTGTTAGGAATGGTCGGCCACGCCGCGATGTATGGACCTCAAGCCGCGTTCTTTTCGGAACTGTTCGGGACCAATGTTCGCTACAGCGGCGCATCGGTTGGGTACCAGTTGGCTTCGCCATTCGCCGGAGGCTTGGCTCCCTTGATCGCGACCGCACTCCTCAAATGGTCGGGCGGTCCGACGTGGCCCGTCTTGCTGTATCTCATTGGGACTGGATTGATGACGGTCGTATCGATTCTGCTGTCCTCGGAAACATTTCGACAAGACATGGGACACCCCATCGAGCAGAATCGACCGTCCGCCGACAGACCAAGCACCGAATGATTTGTTTGGTGAGGAAAATCAATTCGCGTCGCGACTTTCCTTGGCGATCCATGCGTAACCGCTTCCCGATTGAGCAGCGTTTTCATGTCTTGATCCTTTGGAGAATTTGACGTTCAGAATCGGTTCAACGATCTTCTGAATCCGCGGCAAGAATTCAAAGTTCAGCACCGACATTCCCGAGCAGATCCCATGCTCGCGGGTTCCACCAACATCCCGCCCTTGGTTGCGACTCGGATGGGAATCCGATGTCAAAGTCCAGAATGCACCCCTACGGCTGATTATTCGCTGATGCCACTTGACAGAAACGGCCGAATAAACGACTGTCCCACACCGCTCACCACGAGCGTGAGAATGACAAGACAAACCCTTCCGCGACACGTTCGCCAGAGGACCAACCTATCGCGTGAGCCGCGGTCACTATTGAGGCGCGTGCCAGACACGGCCTGACCGTCGCTCTTCTCGCAGCAGTTCCTGACTGCGCAACATGCGGAGGGTTTGCATATGCCAGCCACGGCTTTCCCAATAGGGAAGGCCGTGGCTTTTTTCTTCTCGATTCAGATCGATCTCGCCGACGACACTGGGACTCCGGTGAGAGATGCCTTTGGGGGCAGTCTCAGAATCGTCAAACTCATGGGGCAGCCATCGGAAGCGCTGGCTTTCGTTTCAGCGATCATCAAACTCCGTTAAAATGGCGATTGCCGATCGTTCCGATCCCTGGAGAACAATCATGATCAAGTTAAAACGGATTCTGGTTCCCACCGACTTCAGCGACTTCAGCAAGCATGCCCTGAGATATGGCTGTGAATTCGCGCGACGGTTCTCAGCGGAACTCCACTTGTTGAACGTCGTAGAGAACATCTACCCGATCGTCGCTGAACCGGGAATGGCGATGCCTGCGGCGGGTGAGTACTTGGCGGATTTGCAGAAGAGCGCCGAACAAGCCATCGAACAGTTCCCGCAACCCGATTGGGCCGAAGGAATTCCAGTCACAAGGACTGTCCAGGCCGGAACGCCCTTTCTGGAGGTGATTCGGTATGCGAAGGACATGGATATCGATCTGATCGTGATTGGCACACACGGCCGTTCGGGACTTGTGCATGTCCTGATGGGAAGTGTCGCTGAGAAAGTCGTCCGCAAGTCTCCCTGCCCCGTGCTCACGGTTCGCCCGGAAGGTCACGACTTCGTGATGCCGTGAGACGAAATTCCGACCACCGACAGAATCCTAACAAGTCGACAAACGACAAGTCAGGCATTTCTTGGAAACAGTCGCGGACGCCGTTCCGCGATTTGCCCGGCGAACTGCGAATTTCCCACTCGCCTTCCGCATAGGAACCTTGGAGCCCATGGCACGGGGATGAAGCGATCATTTTGGGGGCGGTCAAGCGTCATGTTCGCGAGGAACGACTCCTCATCGGAAGAATTCGTTGGAAAAGGCCGACGAGTTGGCTACAAATCGAAAGTCAAACTCGGTACAACGCGGTTCCTCGCATTTTGGTGACAGAAACCACAGTGAACAGTCACTCGCGAGGGAGTCAGTCGCCTCGGTAGCTCAATTGGATAGAGCACTGGTCTTCGGAACCAGGGGTTAGGGGTTCGAATCCCTTCCGGGGTATTTTCTAAGGCGATTTGAGTCGACGCTTGATCTCTTGAGCGGCCAATTCGTCGCATTCGTGTTCCCCTCACTAATCCCCCCACTAATGGGCGAATTCGTGTTGACGGAGAGCTTCGAAACGACTTCCTCGCCAGCCGATTGGGCTGTGCGAATGGCGTCGTAGTGCTTTTCAGTCGTCGCAAAATCTTTGTGACGCATGATCACCTTGAGTGAATCCGCGGAAGCGCTGACATTGATCAGCCGTTGAGCACTGCGACGTCGCATGTCGTGAGCACTCGCGAGTTTTTTTCGTCGGCTTTTTTGCAGGTTTGCTTTTTGAACGAGAATTCCGGCTTCGTTGCCAATGCGTCCCATGACTCGACTCACCCTTGTTTTTGTCGTTGGTTCGCCCATCGTTGTCATTCCTCAGACTGATGACTCCGATTTCGAGCGATAGACTCAGAAGCCGATGTGAGATCCGGATGCGGCCCTTTCTCCCTATGTGAGGAGTTTTTCCAGATGACACGTATTTGTGTGGCGACGTGGGTGTGTTTGCTCACGCTCTCTACGACGATTCCCGCGGACGAGTTCAACCGAACGCGATTGCCGATCCCACAATTCCCCTTCCATGGAAAGTTGGGTCTGACGCCAGCCGAATCTGTGAAAGATTTCCCAAAGGAGGTCGCAGCCCCCGAGGGCGCACCCAACGTTCTTCTGATCCTGACTGACGATGTCGGATTCGGGGCCTCCAGTACATTCGGAGGACCGATCCCCACGCCCACCTTTGACCGTCTGGCGAAGAACGGTCTCAAGTACAATCAGTTTCACACAACCGCACTCTGTTCTCCCACGCGTGCGGCGTTGATCACGGGCAGGAACCATCACACCGTCTCAACCGGCGTCATCATGGAAGCCGGAATTCTTCCAGGCCTCCGTCAGTAAAGCCAATTCGTTTTTGGACAGGGGAGCCACAAATCGTTCCGCACGCCGAGCCATGATCGTTTCCTTGATCAAGAATCAAACTCCATCAGCTTCCAGTCTCGCAGATCAACGCCGACTCTCAACCCAAAAACAACAAACCACAAAAATCCGGTTTCATCGAGAAACATGTCTACGGGTGCTTACGTCCTCAAGGGAAAGCCTGTTTCTGTTTATCACTTGGCCGATGGGGAGCACTCTCGCATCGAAGCACCGGAACCCGTTCAGCCTGGAAAGCACGTCTTCAGACTCCGACTTCAATCATGACGGAGGCGGTGTCGGAAAAGGCGGTCAGGCGACACTCTCAGTTGGTGGGGACAAGGTCGCCAGTGAACGAATTCCGCGAAACATGGCCTTCAGAATACCCCTGAATGAAACGCTGGGTTGTCGAACGCAGGAATGCCTGGCCTGGCCGCTGCGCTGCAACAGCAAGGACGATGAGATTGCCCGAATCAAGTGCGAGCATGATCCAGATAAGCCACATTCCTCTCATGCTCCTCCGACTCGAACTGACAAAACCGCGAACGTTCAATTCCCGACAAACCGCATAAAAACTCTGTTCAAATATCCGGATAGTCTCGAAGAGGATCACCCCGGCCAATAAGTTGCGATGTTCGGTTCTAACCCCGAGATTTCACTTCCCAAGTGTCACCTGAATTGAAGAGTTTCTCAAGGTCGCCCTGTCCTAAGTCCGCTTGACACTTCTTGAACTGGCGGTCCACTTCGCCGTCGTAGGTGGGACGATTCACGGCCCGGAACACGCCCAGCGGTTCTGGTGAGTTCGGCCACCGCATCTGTGCCAGCGAGAAGGCATGCGAGGGGTTGTCGGATGCCTCGTCATGGAACAACAGATCGTCTTCTTTGACGTCACTGAGGTTCACGACTTCGGGGCGACCAGCGCCATCGAGACGGATTCCCTTCTCCCGATTTGTTCCGAAGATTAGCGGCTTGCCGTGTTCGAGGTAAATGCAATTTTGTTCCTTCTCACCCTTCTTGGAGGCAAACTGGAAGGCGCCCGTGTTGAACACGTTGCAGTCCTGATAAACCTCGAC
>JAGQQQ010000517.1 GCA_020426125.1 Planctomycetaceae bacterium | reverse complement strand
GAACTCAAAGCGTTCGATGGCCTCGACATCCAAGACGTGGAAGCGATTCACCCGGGGGCGATGTATGACAGCGTCAACGGCATCCGCCACTGGTACCGCATCCCGCAAGGAGCCGCGGAACTGGAACCGGACATGGAGCCCGAACCAATCTGGCGAGAATTGCGGCTCGTTCTGGAAGAAGCGGTTCAAAAATGGATGGTCGCTGATGTCGAGGTCGGTTCGTTTCTTTCCGGGGGATTGGATTCGTCCATCATCGCGGCGCTGGCAGCCCAGATGATCGACCGGCCGCTCAAGACCTTTTCCGTCGGACTGGAAGGAAGCCCGGATCTCACCGCCGCCAAACGCGTGGCGAAGCATATCGGCTCGGAGCATTATGAACTGGCGTTTACGGAGGAGGACATCATCGAGGTCCTGCCGCACGTGATCTACCACTTGGAAAGTGCCGACGTCGATCTGGTTCGCAGTGCGATCCCCACGCACTTCGCGACCACACTCGCTCGACGGCACGTCAAAGCGATCCTCACCGGCGAAGGAGCGGACGAACTGTTCGCCGGGTATTCGTACCACCACGACTACGCGGACTCCCCCCGGCAACTGGCGGATGAACTGACGCGATCCTTGATGAACATGCACAACATCAATCTTCAACGTGTCGATCGAATTTCGATGGCTCAGGGGCTCGAAGCGCGAACGCCGTTTCTGGATCGTGAATTGATCGACTTCGCTCAGTCGATCCCCGCGACCCTCAAAATGAAAGTCGAAACCAAAGACTCCGGGGAACGGCGAACGATCGAAAAGTGGATCCTTCGTAAGGCGTGCGAGGATCTCCTCCCTGAAGACCTGATCAGGCGAAAGAAGGCTCAATTCGATGAAGGCTCAGGCACCGTCGATGCACTCGACCGGGCTTTGGCGAAATTGAGCGGCGAGCCCGTTCCCGTGTCTCGAGAAACAGAG
This sequence comes from Planctomycetaceae bacterium, assembly GCA_020426125.1. Classification (GTDB taxonomy): domain Bacteria; phylum Planctomycetota; class Planctomycetia; order Planctomycetales; family Planctomycetaceae; genus HKST-UBA70. Next base: position 15,497 of record JAGQQQ010000517.1, on the reverse strand, counting down.
GCGGAGATTTACGAGAAGATCTTCCGCGACCAATTTGAGGATCCAGACATGATTCTCAATTGCGCCGGCAGTTGGGAAAGTGGCCGGCTGGCGAATTTCCATTGATCGACGGTTGCTGAACTCGACAGTGGTGCTTCCCAAACCGATCTCGGTGTAAGCCGTTTAGCCGTAACGCCAACGGCGTACGCAGCCGCGATGGGCTTGCGGCAAACCCGATTGCAGAAAGCGGCAATTTTCGATGAGATCGCGGATTCATTTCGGCGGATTTGTTCATTGGCGGAGCCATCGCCGGGGGGAGCTGCGATCCCGTCTTGTATTTCCTGAACGGATGAAAGAGGGTTCGCCCGGTAAGCGTTCACTCCCTAGCCAGATGTTCGATGGAAAGCGTTCCCCGTGACAGAGAACCTGTTCGCACGAACTCCACGTTTGAAGGTGGCCGTGGGCCAGATTGAGGCGGCTCCCTACGAAATTGATCGGAATATCGAAAAGCATTTTGAACTGATCGGCCAGGCTCGCGAGCAAGATGTCGATCTGCTTGTCTTTCCCGAATTGTCGATCTGCGGTTATCCCGTCGGGCTACGGGCACCCGAGATTGCGATTCCCAGGAACCATCCCCGGTTGCTCGAACTCGCGGAGGCTTCGGGGGCGATGCGGACCATCGTGGGTTTCATTGAAGATGGCTACGCCGCACAACTGCACAACGCCTGCGCGGTCCTGCAAAACGGATCTGTGAAGTTTATCCATCGCAAGTTAAACCTCGCATCCTATGGAAATCTCGACGAAAAGAAGCACTACGCGAGTGGCCGGTATGTCGAGACATTCGCCCTGGAGGAACCTTGGGTCGGATCCATCTTAGTTTGCGCGGATATGTGGAATCCGGCGCTTGTGCATATCGCGGCGCTCTACGGAGCAACGTTGTTAATTAGCCCGGTCGCCTCGTCGATCAATGCCCTGTCCGGGGGGTTTTCCAATCCACGAGGCTGGGAATCTGTCATGCATTTTTATTCGATGATTTATGGCATGCCAGCGATCATGGCGAACTTCGTCGGCAGCCATAAGCCGGATGACAAGTTCTGGGGTGGCAGCCGAATCATCGATCCCTACGGCAACATCGTTGTCCGGGCCGGCGACGAGGAAGAGCTGATTGTCGCCGATCTGGACTACAACCACATTCGCGATGCCCGGTATCGATTGCCCACGGTCCGGGACTCGAATCTCGATCTCATCCGACGCGAAATCGATCGGCTTTCCAACCGCATTGGGGTCCCTGGAAAGATTCGCCCGTTGCAGTGATGATTGCCGTTATTGGGTCGGAGCCGCGATCATGTCGATTGTCAATGTCCGGTCCGCAATGCCGATGGCACTCACCATCGCCTTGGAGGCTGCTGGCGGTCGAGCGGGGTCATAATAGTCGGGACGCAGACGATTCAAATCGGCACTCACTTTGTCGTCTGAGACATAGTAGGTCGCCTTCGCGAGGTGTTTCAGGTCCGACCCCGACTGCTCCAGTGCCTGTTCCATTTGTTCGAAGACGGAACGAACCTGCTCCGCCCCCGATCCGGACTCTTTCGCAAAGAAGCCGGGCAGATAGATGCGGTCATTACCATGAATCCTCGCCACCCGGCTATAGACGGGGGACGACTTCATCCATGGGGGTGTGGAGTAGGAAACACTTTCGGAGCCGTCGCTTTCGGGAGCCCAGGCGATCAGTTCGATCTCGATGGGGTACGAACCGGAGATCCACTCCACGTGCGAGACGGGAGGAATCGGTTCGCCCTCAAAGAACTTGGCGATCTGTTTCTCGACAATGTCAATGTCTTTCATCGGTTTGACAAAGCACTTCAATTGAACGACATGAGCCTTCGTCAGCTGAAGGAAATCCAGAGTCCGACTGAGTTCATCGAGCGTGGCTCGAGTCGCTTCCGCGAGATCGCCTGGCTGAGCCTGCCCTGACACGTAAACCACGTCGCCAGAAGGAAGGATGCTTGTCCGCGCTCCACGACTCTTTTTGTCTGAATCGGCATTGGATTCTTGCAATACAGCCTGGGGGATCTCCTTGCGCCGCGAGACGAAGACCGCGTCCAGCCCCACAAAGGCTTGCGGATTCGGAAGTGGCGTCGCGACACAAGAAACAGCGGGCATGTCATCACCGGCCCACGTCTTGAGAGCTTCCAGAAACGCTTCACGAACAGCCGCGTCCTGCACATAGACGTTGGCTTTGACAACGTCCGCACGATCTGAGCCATGCTGAGCCAGAAGATGATCCAGCTTCTGAAGAAGGTTCTCCGATTGAGCTTGAGCATTCTCCGCTCGTCCTTTATCGGGAACCAATTGAGTCGTATGGACCAAGGCGGCGTTCGCCACCCGGACCGCGGACACTGTTCTGCTCCCTGAGTCCGATTCGAAACGCTGAATGGTCACGTCCGCGGCATTGCTCATTCGGCACTCCAAGTTGGGCAGACAGACTCCGATCGCAATTACGGTCACGAGCGAGCAACAACGGAATCGACAATTCGGGTTCATGGATTACAACGAATTTAGATATCGGGAAATGTTGTTTGGGGAAATTAGGCATCGCCCGGAGGGCGATGGCTAAACTGGCGTAACGTTTGCGGCAACATGCACGTCGTCGAGAGAGTTACTCGTTCTCGTCCCGTAATTCTTTGACTTTCGCGATGATCAGTTCTTCGACATCTTCACCCCAGGCGGTGGGAAGGCCGTAGTAGACCATGGCTCCGGCTCCTTCGTAGCCCCCCTCACGAAGGACGCGCAGCGAGGGAATGTAGGCCATCACATCATTCGCATAACCCGCACACCAGATATTCGTCTCGGGAGTCGAATCGCTGGCGAGTTCCATTTTCAGGCGAATTGCGTAGTCTACAACCACTTCGCCGCCCAGCACCACAAAGTGGATATCCTTCCCCAGCGTCCAGAGTTGAACGGGATAGGGATACGATTGTGAAAGTGGCGTTCCCCCGTCCACCTGCTTCAACAAATACTCCGCGCGGCTTTTGACGTATTTATTGTCCGCCTGCGTATCGCTCACGAGTTGCTCCCGCGTGGGAAGTTCCCCCAAGGGCAAGGCGATCTCTTCATAGGCAGTCGACAATGACGAAGAAACGGGGGTGAGACCGCTTTCCAGAGTTTCACTCACCGCGCTCGCGAGGCGGCCACCATATTCCTTCGCGAGTTCGACGGTGCGGCGAGGCAACGGATTCTGATCCGCTCCGCAGCCGGCCCAAAACATGGCCTGTAGCCCGTCGTGTTTCTCTTCGAGATTGATCTGGGCAAATCCCGCGTAGTCCCCGGACCATTCCATGAAACTTAAAACAGTGCAATGGCAGGCATATCCGAATAAGGCGACCTTGACTTCATCGTCGTGAACAACCGCTAACACAGGGACATCGTGATCGAAGGGCCCTTGCAGCATCCCCTTCTCACGAAGCATTGGAACATCCGCTTCTCGGTTGTTGCGACGGTTTACGGCAAACGTCGCTCGCCCTGAGCCAGCCTTCAGCTCCACCGGCTTCATCACTTTACTCGCTTCCTTCACAGCATTGGCAATCTTGGTTTCAATCGCCTTCGCATAGTCTTCAACAAGCTTTTGATTCTCCTCATCAAACATCAGGTAGTGCATCGGCCGGAGATTCTTGTTGATCACGGGACCGGTATGCGTGTGGGAGGTGCAAATGGCAATTTGGCGACGGTCCCAGCCCTGCTGTATCATCAGTCGCTCACACAGGGACACGGACAACGCCCGGTCAATGCCGACGACGTCCATGGTGATCACGCAGCCTTGATGCCCGCGTTCATCCTCAATGATCAGGATCTTAGCCCAGAGTTCCGTGAGTTTTCCCGTCGCGTGGTCCGCTCCCCGACCTGCATATCCCGCCATCGGCATGGGAGTGTCTGGTGTGATGACCACGCTCGACCATCCCGCTTTCCAGGCAGCCGATGCGGATGTCGTTCCGTCGACAACGAGCAATGGAACGATGATTGCAAGAAGGATCCGTGCCGGTTGAGTCATGAAATCGCTCTCAAATGGAAGGAGGACGGGCGGATGCTTGAGGCTATTTTTTTCGCAGGCGGACGTATTCGGGGAGTTCGCCAATGAGGGGAGCAGCGTAGTCGAGGAAGGCTTTGGTGACGTCCATTCCGGATTTGGCGATATAGTTGTCGGGCATGGGGCGTTCGTGGTTGGCGACTTCGCTGAGCGGGGCAGTGCCGTGTTGCATGGCATAAGGTTCCCCCTTTTTGTTCGCTCGCTCCATGGTGACCATCACCCCTTCCGTCCCGGAGAGCGCCAGTTTGACGGCTTGCTTCCCACAGGAATGCGCTTCGCGAATATCGAGAGCAACGGTGCGATCCGCCGCGGACATCTGGAGAGACTCGCAGACCTGAAACTCTCCACGCCAGCCAAATTCGGTTGAGAGGATTCGATGCAGCATCATCGCCACACTCGTTCCTCCCATGGCTCCGAACTCCACATTCCCGAACTTGTCTTTCGTTTCGGACGCGCTCACGGGAGACCCGTCGGGATTGGTGATGCCTTCTCCACAAACGATTGAGACAAATCCGTGTTTCTTCTGAGCTGACTCGGCCGCCGCAAGAAAGGCCGCTCTGTCAAAGGGACGCTCGGGCATCAAAATGATGTGCGGCGCATCGCCGTTCTGCTGACGGGCGCACGCCGCCGCAGCCGGGAGCCAGCCAGCACTGCGACCGACCGTCTGAAAGATCACAAACTGATCGACACGCTGCATATCCCGAGCCAGCACGCCAGCCTGCAAGACGCTCATGGCGACAAAACGGGCCGCACTGGGAAAACCCGGGGTGTGGTCGGTTCCATAGAGATCATTATCAACAGTCTTGGGAATTCCGACGCCATACATTTCCCAGCCGTGTTCCCGAGCGTACTCGACCACGCGATGGATCGTGTCCATCGTGTCATTGCCGCCGATCATGAAGAAGTAGCGGATGTCCCGTTTCTTGAGGACCTTCAAAATGGGTTCGAAGTGGTCCTCCTGAAGTTTCAATCGGCTGGAGCCCAACGCGCTACTCGGGGTCCGTTGAAGGGCCTTGAGGACGGAGGGGTCAACGCTTGAAAAGTCGATCAGACGGTTTTCGAGAACCCCTTCAATCCCGAACTGCATTCCGAAGACGTTGCCGATTTTCGACGACTTGAGCGCCGTTTCGACCACGCCGACGAGAGAGGAATTGATCACCGACGTCGGTCCTCCCGACTGTCCGATCAAAGCGTTTCCTGGCTTCATCTTCTGTCCTTATGACTCAGTCTCGTCACTCTGTGAAGTGCGGCGACTCGTCGCCGCTTTCTATCTACACACAGCTGGGAGTTGTTGGAGATCCGGCCCCGATGTACTTCGGAATTCCAGGATCCCAGGGGCAAAAAGTGGTCGTGCGCATGATCTTCCAATCGCGACAACTTCCGCATTCCAATGGATGCCTCACCCAATGTCCAGCCGACCGGTCCAAGCCAGCAGTTGTTTCACGAACTGGGCATAGTGGTTCCCGACTTCGATCGCCTCCGCTCCGGGAGCTTGGGCGGAGACTCGACCGTTGCCCCAGTCGACGAGCGGGCCAACCCAATGCGGGGCGAGATCCGTCATGAGCGCGGCGACTCGGCCATCGCCATGTTCACGGACAGCGAGAAGGGGATCCCAGGAAACGACCGTGAGCGCCGGAGTCTCGCCGTCAATTTGGGCCGAATACCGTCGAGCGGTCAGCAGCAGGTGAGAGCCGTCTTTGACCGTTACGGCATTGTACCCGCCGATCAACGGCGTCCGCCCTTGCCAGGGGAGGCCGGAGAGGATCTCGTGGTCAGCTTCTTGAACGGCGAAGACGGGCGAATCACAGTTCCTGCGGTCGTCATTCGCATCGATTTCGACGGGCAGAAGTTCTGAGATTGCGGTCCCCCGCCAAAGGCCGCCGGACCCTTGAAAGGACTCCCATCCCCCAATCATTAACAGACCCGCCCCCTGTTCGACCTGTTTCGCGACTTCCGTTTGAGCCGCATTCGGGAGTCGGTTTGCCGGATAGTCGCTGAGAATGAAGAGCTTGCGGCGACTTTCGATGAGTTCCATTGACGGAGACTCGTGGCTCGGGACGTAATCGAATTGCCACTTGGCGTGGGCGATGACGCCAGCGAGGTAGCCGGCGGCGGTCTCAAGCGTTGTGTCACCAAGGTAGAGAATGTCGGCGGGCATTGGTCACTCAGAATGTGCCAGAGGTGATGCGGATGCAAAGTCAACGCGTCTCGATTTCGTCATCGACCGCGAAGGGGGGAGGAAAGCGGCTTTCCTCCGATCGGACGGTGCATTATCGTCTCCCGTCAGGATGATCTCAATGAGAAGAAATGGTCACGGACGATGAGCTATTTTGAAGTCATTTTATTGGGGCTGGTGCAGGGAATCGCGGAGTTTCTGCCGATTAGCTCTTCTGGCCATCTGGTGATTCTCGAATCGCTGATGGGGGGGCACGCCGAAAACCTGGAACTGAATGTCGCTTTGCACTTTGGGTCGCTGCTGTCCATCCTGGTCGTCTATCGGAATGACATTCTTCCCGTGCTCAAACAGCCGAAGCTGATGCTGGCCATCATCGTGGCAACCCTGCCCATCGTGGTGTCAGGACTGCTGCTCAAGGGATTGTTCGAGACCGCCTCAACGCTGCCGATCGCTGCGGGCATCGGTCTCTGTGTGACCTCTCTGCTGTTGTTTATCACGCCGAGAATTGACAATGGCACTCGCACGCTGCCGGAGATTCGGATTCGGGATGCCTTTGTCATCGGTCTGTTTCAAGCTGTGGCTCCCTGGCCGGGAGTCTCGCGATCGGGGAGCACGATTGTCGCGGCCCTGATGATGGGCGTGCACCGCGAATCGGCAGCGAATTTCTCCTTTTACATCGCTGTCCCCGCATTGTTGGGGGCGACGGTCCTGACTGGAAAAGACCTGCTTTCCGAGGGGTATCAAGCCAGCACGCCCCTGGCGGCGATCGTCGCGGGGACGGTCGTTTCGTTCGTCGTGGGGATCCTCGCTTTGAAAAGTTTGATTCGACTGATCTCCGCGAGAAAGCTGAATTGGTTCGCGTGGTATGTTTTGGGGGTCGCCTGGCTGACGATTGTTGGTAGCATCATGGGGTGGTTTGGGAATAATGGGGCGTAACGGAAAGTGGGGGCAAACAGCGTCACGTTGTCCTCGTGAGAGTTGACCGGTTGGAAAAAGTCGCCGAGAAGAGATCAAGGAGAAATAGTGAGCCGTCTGGAACAGGTTCGAGAAACTTTGAACAAATATGGGCAGCCCCATCTGTTGCGGCACTGGGAGGAACTCTCAGAGTCCGCGCTCGAAAAGCTGCTGACGCAGATCGAAGAGATTGACTTTCCGTTAGTGGCGAGGCTGATCAAGAATCGGGATCACCAACATTCCGTCGAGCCCGGAGGCGCCGACGATCGCGCGGCCCGTGCCGAAGCTCCGGAACAGATGGTCCGCCTGCCGCAGACGGATGCCGACTGGCAACGAAAGAAAGAGGCTGCAAAAGCGGGAGAACAGTTGCTTCGTGACGGAAAAGTGGGAGCGATTCTTGTTGCGGGGGGACAAGGATCTCGGCTCGGGTTTGATGCTCCCAAGGGGCTGTTCCCCATCGGTCCGGTGTCCGAGCGGACGTTGTTTCAGATCCTCTGCGAGCAGTTGCTGGCACGTTCGCAAGCGGTGGGTGTGGAAATTCCCTATTTCATTATGACTAGCGAAGCGACGCACTTACCGACGGTCGCATTCTTCGAACAGTACAAATATTTCGGACTGGGAGAGGAGAATGTGTACTTCTTCCAGCAGGCGTCGCTGCCGGCCGTCGAATACAGTTCAGGCCGAATTCTGTTGGAGTCGAAGGACCGCGTCGCGACGAGTCCCGATGGTCACGGTGGCATCCTCCGCGCGCTTGAGAAGAACGGCATGATCGGCGTCATGAAGGATCGGGGAATCGAGCACCTGTTCTACCATCAGGTGGACAATCCGACGGTCACTGTCTGTGATCCGGCGTTGCTGGGATACCACCTTCGGGAAGATTCCGACCTAACGACGGTCGCGGTCGCGAAGACAGGGTCCGAGGAAAAGATGGGAGTCTTGGCGACCGTTGATGGACGGACCGAGATCATTGAGTACAGCGACCTCTCCCCTGAACAGGCGGCGCGAACGCAAGACAATGGGACCCTCGTGTTTTGGGCCGGGAATACGGCGGTGCATGTCTTTCGAAGGGAGTTTTTCGAAAGTCTGCTGAGCGATGACCTGTCGTTGCCGTTTCACATCGCCCACAAAAAGGTGCCCTATCTGGATGACTCTGGAACCGTTCAAACGCCCGAGTCGCCAAATGCCAACAAGTTCGAGCAGTTTGTCTTCGATGCGCTTCCGCACGCCAAAGTCGCGCTGGTTGTCGAAGAGAATCGCGACCAGATGTTCAACCCGGTCAAGAACGCCGAGGGCAATGATTCCCCCGCAACATGCCGAGCGGCTTTGGCTCAGCAGGCCCGACAGATGGTCGAAAGTGCCGGCGGCACCATTGCCGAAGGGATAACCGTCGAAGTCAGCGCGCTGCTTTGGAGCGCCCCCCAAGAACTCGCGTCACTGGTGAGTGGTCAGGTATTCGAGGAAGATACCGTCGTGGGTTGAATCTCTCGCTTCCTCAAACACAGGTGGTGTACCATGTCGATGGCAACTTTTGATTTGACGAAATTCTGGGACGAGTTTGACGTCGCGAAACCCGCGACAGATAAAGCGATCGACCAGCTTGAAAAGCAAATCAAGTATCCCTTGCCCCCGGCTCTTCGCAAAGCGTTGCGACTGCACAACGGAGGCTACATCCAGGATGAGGATATTTGCATTCTGGGTGCTGGGAAGCGGGGCGAGTTTCAGGGAATCGGTTTGTTTGCGAAAGTCTTCAAAGACTACCCGGATCTCATCGAAATTGCGGACAACTCGGTCGAGGATCATCGGAAACTTGTCGTCTTTGCGAAAACCGATGATGAAGAGACCTTCTTCATGCTGGACTATCACAAGTTCGTCGATGGAGGAGCCCCCACGATCATCGTCTTGAACCGTGAATCCCTTTTGGCAACTGATTCCGAGTATACGTTTTCCGAGTTTTTCGGCGAGTTGCTGGCTTCCGACCCGGCACCGGCCATTGAGTATGAGGAATCCCAGGAGTTTGAGGTTCTCTACGAGGAGGTGATCGAGGCGACTCGAGAAGGAGTGGCCGTTCGAATCGAGCAGAGGTTGTGTGATTCGGCGGTTTCCCTGGTCTTGTTCACACGCGAATCCCACGGACCATTTCAACGTCTGGTTCGCTGCGAGATCATCAAACCGCTCAGCAATGATATGTGTGTGATCAGTCCTGGGAACCACGATCAACCGACCTTCGAGCTTGTCCTTGCTCCCGTGATGGACGAGATGGACTCGGAAGAGGATGACAGACTCGCGGAAAACTATGAGACAACCTATGTCCACCTGATCGAATCGCGGAAGAAACGGGATGGGACCTGGAAGAACACAGAGAGTGTCAACAATCCGAACTATGGAGTTCTCGAATCCGCGGACCGCGATCGGCTTGTTCAGCTACGGACGGAACTCCTCGAAGGCCAGGACATTACGGACCGGGCGAAAGCTCAGGAGCAATGGATCAGTCGCGTGCACGCGATGGACGACGACCAACTTGAATTGATGGCCCCGCAGATGATGTTGCAGATGCTCGATCGCGCCGAACATCTCCTGGAGAAGGTCGATCCTGCGGAACTGCCTCCGGAGATGCGAAACGCCCTGTCCGAGATTGAATCGATGCGTTCGATGCTCGGCGAGGAAGTCGAAGGCTTTCCCAATGAGGCCATCGATCCGGAATTGCAGGACATCATGCGACAGATGCTGGAATTCCAGGAAGGGGACGAGCACTCATCGCCGTGAGTGGAATTTTTCCAGGACCTGAACCGGGAGTCATCCCGGTGCACGACGGGCGTCTTTCAGGTTTCCTTTCTCGAAAACGCCCCTCCCAGGACCATTCGGATCTCATTCGTGGAGTCCCTGTCGGTCGTTCGTCGGATGAACTCGCCTGCCTTGCCATAAGCAAAGTCAGGTCCAAATTGGCCACCGACGATTGGAATTCACTTTCCCCGTATCTCTTCGTCCGACTCAAGGCTCACGAACCGTTCCTCGATCCTTGTGAGACGCGACAACAGGAAAACACTCCCCAACCGCCTCCAGAATGTCCTCTTGGAAAACACAGCGAAACCCCGAGTGCTCTTTTTCAGTCCATCGGGTGTCCGCCCGTCCAAGATGGTTTCCAGGTCTGCGGCAAATGCCTCCAAATTCGGGCATCGATCCGCAGGGGACTTTTCGAGAGCCTTCAACGTGACAAGGCTCAGTTCCTCCGAGACCTGAGAATTCAGTACGTGGGGAGGAACCAGCCGCTACGTCGAGATGTTCTTGAGAACTTCCAAGATAGAATTGCCTGACACTGGGGATTGGTTGGTCAAGGAAACGTACAACGTCGCTGTTAACCCATATGCGTCCGTGGCCGGTCCATTTCCATTGGGATGTCCGCATGCTTGCTCCGGAGCCATGAATCGCGGGCTGCCCAGCAAGGCCCCGGATTGCGTGAGTTCACCAAAGATCGGCGACAGTTCGGCGGACCATTTCCGAGAATCGATGGATTGTCTGACAAAGTTCTCCATGCGGCGATTGCAAAGAGTTCGGTCGCGAGAAGGCAAATCGCTCTGCACAAATGGGCGCAGTTTGAATTCCGGGTCTGGTGAGATCGACACCAACCGCATCCGACACAGAAGTGGGCTTCCTGGTCTCCGGAACGTTTCTCACAACCGGGCCGTCACGCCGCCTTTGTGGGTTTCCGACAGGCTTCGCCTCGGATGGTCCCAACGCATTCTGATCCAGCGAGTCGGTCCGCGCGGAGTTGGAGTTCATCCATCCGTCGCTGCAGTTCCTCGACGTAGGGGCCGAGTTGGTCGCGGGACAAGTTGGGCGGAACTTCCATGGGAGCCCCCCCGATTGCATGGCAGGTGGTAAACGGCTTTGGAACGACGAGGTCGGTCCACTTCCCTTGGGGTTTCCAAGCACGTTTGGCGGCAAAGGCGACGGGGATGATTTTTCGTCCCGATTGGGAGGCGAGGAACACGATCCCCGGCTTGATCACACGGCGCGGCCCACGAGGGCCATCGGACGTGATCGTGATATCGTACGACTGGGCCGCGTCCATCAACTGGCGAACGGCGGTCGCTCCGCCATGGTTGCTTGATCCGCGAAACGGCTGAATTCCAACCGCTTCCATCACTTCGGCGACGTATTCACCGTCGGCGTGGCGGCTCGTCAGCGCGGCCATCTTCACTGTTCGCCCTGAGAAGAGTGCCCCGAGCATGTTGTCGTGCCAGACACAATACAGGTACGACTCGTCGTGGGGCGTGTAGGGTGAAACTCGCGGCGCATCTTCGATGATGTTTTTGCGGCAGGTAATGAACAGACACCGGCTGCCGAAGGCAACCAGCCGGGCGAGCGATCGAATCAAGGTGCGATTGCGAATCTTCACGGCATCCATTCCGCGGAGGGTTCGAAGCGGGAAAATCAGGAAATCTGAATTCTGTCGCAATGCCGAACTCTATCGGGAATTGCAGAAGGCGCCCAGACGTGTTGCAAGCCTTGGAAGTCAAATAGGTTCCGTCATGTGGAGTAGGCCGTTATCACGGCCACGGCCAATAGCAACAACCGGACAGCATCCAAGGATTCGAGGTGGTCGCTACGGCCGTGTCTGCGGGTCAGTTCCAGCAGAGCGCCAGTGGGACAGCCATATCGGCAATAGGCCATCGGGACGAACAGTGAAGCGACAATTCCTACAAGAAAGACCATGATCGTTCCCCACCCGGCGATCCGAAACAGGTAGGCATCAAACGGTTCCAAACTCACGAGTGAGACCCCCAGCCCTCCGGCGGCCACGATCACAACCCAAATCAGAAGGAGGTTGGGAATCAGGGAGAGACCCCGATTCGCTCGCTTTCCCAGGGATCGTCGTCGACGGGATCCGGGGAGCAGGAGTTGTTGCAAAGCTCCATGCGGGCAGAGATGGGAGCAGTACAGATTTCTTCGCGAGAGCGTCGGCCACGTCACAGCGACAATCATGAGCAGGATCAAGTGAAGAGAGGTCTTCCACGGAAGGCCATGTTGAGCCCACCCCACCAACATTGCTTGGGAGAGCATATCTCCTTGGACAAAGCCGACGAACCCGATCAATACGAGTTGGAACGGGATCCTCACCCACTTCTGACCTCGGAGTCGTGTCGAGCCAATGAGGCCGCCAATCGTGAGAACGACGACGGTTCCCCAGGGGACGGACGAGACATTCCATAGACGGGGGGACGGAGGCTCTTGCTTCTGAGGAGCCACAGAACCCTGAGCCATTTTTATGACGCCCTGAGCGACGGCCATGCTAGTCATGGTCGCTCCGGAGACCCCCTCGACCCCCTCCGCCTCCAGGTCGTACTCCGCGACCTGCTCCAGCGAGAGTCCGGCGAATAGTTCCGGCCAAGACCAGTCTTCGTCGAGATAGTCGACGTAGGGGAGATTGTCATAGCTCTTGCGAACGGCCATGCGCAGTACTCGTCCGTCTGGATCGAGGGCAACGAGCGTTTCGGTTGGACCCTGATAACCAACAAGATTGTCGGCACTTGGTGAGGTGCTGAGGACCGTTCCGAGATGCTTTCCGCTCTTGTCAAACACAATCCAGGAACGGCGTTCTTCTGACCGGGGCTCGAAGGACTCAGCTTCCGGAAAGACTTCTTCGAGATCCTTTGCTGTGAACTCTTCAGGAAACTTCAGAGAAGGAGCCTTTCCTCCCAGTCGAGTGACGACGGACTGCGCCATTGCCAGACTTGTCAACGTGGCCCCGGACACGGTATCCACGTTTGACGCATTCGCAATTTCCGTCCAACTCAGTCCCTTCCACCAGGAACGGTAGCGACCATCCTTTCGGATCGCTTCCACATGATCTTCCGTGTCCTGGCTTTCTAAGATCGCCAATCCCAGGAGTATCAAGTCGTTGTCGAAGACAATGAGCACATTCGTCGGTCCGGAAAACCCAACAATGTCATCGGCGATCGGAGAGGTCCAGGCGGCATGGCCGACAATGTTCCCAGTCTCATTTATCAACGACTGAATGCCGGTCTGGGAATCGACGCCGCCCCAGGCAGTCGCATCCGGGAGGTAAGGCTGCACCTGCAGAAGTTCTGGTGTTTTGGCGGGAGTCGCCTGCCGCTGCTGCGATCGCAATTCCGCTTTCCAGGAGATAATCAGGACAACGATCGCAAGAATGGCCAGCCGCAGCAGATGGAGAACCCAAGCCCGGAATGTCGACGTCCGATGGGCCATCCTCCCGACTGGTTGAACCGTCATCTTTTCGCCAGCCGATTCAGTGCATCGATGGAAACAGTCCCTAACCGCTCAAAAACAATTCGCGCTATGGATGCAACCATCGGCTCAGGCGGTCGGCAATGCGTCGCGTGAAATCATACGGGATTGTCTTTGCCTTCTCGATCGTCGGCAACGCGTGTTGCGATTGCTCCCCGATCAATTCCAGTCCCCGAATGGCGAACATTCCCGCCACGCGATTGTCGCTGAAGACTTCCTTTTCAAGGACTTTCAGGGCTTTTGGAGAAGGGCCGTGCGAACACAGGGACTGTGCCGCCGCGATTCTGACACCAGCGAATTCATCGTTCAGAAGGGTCGTTAATTCTTCTTGGGGAAGGCCGTCTTTCAGAGTGCCAATTCCCGTGGCCGCCCACCAGCGGACCGCTGGGTGATCATCCTTCAAGGCAATCACCAACGCCCCGCGATCTTCCCGTTCCCCCGCTTCGATCGTTTCGAGAATTCGCCAGATCAGTCGGGAATCACGTCGAGACTCGAGCAGTCCGTATTTGCTTCCGGCCTGTTTGCCGAGTTCTTCGAGGATCGGTTCGGGAAAAACGCCCAAGTCAGCGGAGTCAATCATCCATTGATAGAGTGCCAATCGTAAGACGTTCGCGGTGTCTCGATAGGCCCGCTGTTCGTCGGCCGTGCCCACGAGAAGATTATGGGTTTCAAAAGGATCGGCTTCGAGATCGTACAGTTCCTCCACTTCACGAGTCGGTTGGAAAATCCGAGACTGCAACTCGTTGAGTTCCCCTTTCTCATAGAGTTCCCGCATTGTCTGAACGATCTCCTTGCCGTCCTTATAACGGTTCGGTTGCATATGTGAGAGTTGAGGGAGGAAGTTGCGGATGAACTTGAACTTTGGGGTCCGCACGCAGCGGATCATGTCGACCGTCTCATCGCAACGATCACGAGCGGAGAAGATCCGCCGCCGGGGGCGGTAGTCCTCATCGAGTATTGGTTGTCCCTGAACGTAATCAGGAATCTCGATCCCCGCCAATCGGAGGGACGCAGCGACGACATCGATATGAAGGACAAGATCTTCCCGGACCTCTCCGGCTCGCTGGGCATGGGGAAGTCGAGCGATCAATGGGACATGAATCCCTTCGTCATATAAGAACTGCTTTCCACGAGCGTGGCTGATGCCGTGGTCGGTCCAGAAGAAAATGGCCGTTTGATCGAGAATCCCTTCGCTTTCGAGACGGTTACGCAATTCGGCCATTTCGGAATCGACGTACAGCCAGGAGTTCAGGTACTTGGCCCAATCCTCACGAATCACCGGATGGTCGGGATAATACGGCGGCAGCTTCACGTCTGCCGGATCGACGGGGTTGTCGACCTTCGCTTGCCGGTACTTGCCCCCTCGCCAATTGAGAATGGCGAAAAACGGCTGGCCTTCTCCACGTCCAGACCAATCCTTGCCATCGTAAAGGTTGTCGGGTTGCGTGAAGTTGTAATCGGTCTTGGCGTTGCCGCCGTTGACGACGTAATAGCCCGCGTCGCGGAACAGTTCTGGAATCAACTCAATGGACTCCGGCAACGCGTAGCTGGCCGCATACGGATTCGACTTGGCCGACCATTTCCCGGAGACCCGTTGGCTGCGATGATGATGGGCGCCGAGCGTTGTCTGAAACATCCCGGAGACCATCGCGGAGCGGCTCGGCGAGCAGACCGGGCAGGTCACGAACGCTCGCGTGAACTTGATCCCTTCCTGAGCCAGCCTGTCAATTGCCGGAGTTTCGATGGTTGTTTCGCCGTAACACGAAATGTGCGGCGACGCATCCTCGACGACGACCCAGATCACATTCGGCGGTTCTTCCGCCTTCACAATGTGAAAGGGCAACAGACCAGTCAGAGACAGGATGAAAACAACCGCGAGGCACTTGATAGGTTTCATGGCAAAAGATGATACGGTGACTGCCCCTTCATCGCCAGGAAGCTCCGGATTGTCTCTCTCCCGTCGACGAATCGGAGACGGATTCCCCTCACTGAAGTCAGACAGTCTGGTAGGAACTGTTTCGGGCATCGATGGCCGCG
>JAGQQQ010000516.1 GCA_020426125.1 Planctomycetaceae bacterium | reverse complement strand
CTGTTGCCGTCAACATTGACTCGTTTCGTCGAGAGAGGCCGGAAGACTCCTTTCACGGATGGCTTTGGCGGATCACCAGAAATAAGGTGAATGATCATTTCCGGAAGAAACTCAAAGCTCCGCAGGCACAAGGCGGGTCGACGGCTCAAGCATTGATTCACGAGATTCCTGTCCAATTCCCCAATGAACCAACCACGGAGGACCAGGAGCGGGACCACGCCGCGATTTCTCGAAGAATTCTCCGATTGTTGGAGCAGGATTTCGAGCCGCGAACTTGGAAGGCCTTTTGGAGAGTCGCAGTTGATGAAGTTCCCGCCAAATCCGCTGCGGAGGAGTTAAACATGACGGTCGGTGCGGTCTACAACGCCAAATACAAAGTGCTTTGCCGACTTCGCCAGGAATTAGATGGAATCGCTTGATTCCCATTTCGATCAGGATCTGGGGAGGACACACAACCTGACCAGTTTCATCGCCATATTCATGCAGTGAGCCCAAGATCGCGCCGCTTTAGACATCTCGACTTCGTCTCATCCTCTCTGACGAGGACCCTCGTTTGCCCCGACGGCGGAAATCGTTCTCTCTGAGGGGATACCTCGCAATCTGGGGAGGCAAGCATTCCTGTCACGACGCTGGAATGCATCTGTGAACAACAGTGACTTCGTATAGACTGGGAACTCGAATGCCTTCGAAACAATGCCCTTCACACGCGATTTTGACAGCATTGAATTCTGGCACCCTTGAACTGAGTTTTGCGAATCCGATCATCAGCCACCTGGAATTTTGCGAGAGGTGTTGCGAAATCCTTGCGGAACTGGACAAGCAACAAGGCCCGCTGGTTCCCCAATTGCGCGATGTCGACGATCACTTTCCCTTCGAACACGAAGTGGTCGATGAAAGGGGGGTGAATGGATGATCGAACCAGTATTGACAACCAGAGCTTCGCTTCCCTCAACGCTCCCAAGAGCGTACGCGGCAATTTCGGGCTTCATGTGACTCCTGTTTTGGTGAACGAAGTCACGTTCACAAGCCCGGCTTGGGGGTGCAATCTCCGGCCAAAGGCGGAGGCGTCGTCTCTTCGTTTTGTGAATAAAGAGTAACGATGAGGGCCTGAGAGGGGAAAACCAAACGCAACCGGAGATAGCGAGTGTTGAAGGCATGCCTGCTTGGCCATGAGACGAGTTGTTCAGTAGGACGTCAAGCTTTCTCAGCTCCGCCGATTTCCAGTATCTCTTAGAGGACTTCCCGTGGAAGAACGATCGGAGTTGGCTAAACCACCCGAAACGCGGTCGGATCTTGCCGCGTCGACTCGGCGAATACTTCGTGAATTCCGATTCCAGGCGAATTTCCCATGTTCCTCCGCAAGCCATTTGCGTTTCGTGTCACGATGATCGGTACCCCGTGAGATCTTCAGCGGATCGCTTTCAACCCGCAATTTCTGTTGAGAATCCAGTAGAATTCGAACTCACCGATTTCGCAGTGAGGAGACGGAAATTGGAAATTCCTTCAGCGTCGTTCTCAACGGGTTCGTTGAAGCGGAGGTCTCGCGAGTTTCTGATCTTGCTTGTCATCCTGGTTCATGTCGGATTACTCGCCTATCTCTCGACGAGATACTCTCCGGTGATGGACGAGGTCGGACACTTCCCGGCGGGCTTGAGCCACTGGCAACTGAACCGGTTTGATCTCTACAACGTCAACCCTCCACTGGTGCGGACTGTTGCCGCCTTTCCCGCATTCTTGGCTGGTGAACCGATGAACTTCACCGGATACGAGGTCCTTCCGCGGAATCGACCGGAATTTGGAATCGGATTGCATTGGATGGTAGCTCATCCCGATCGCGTGATGCCAAACTACCAATGGGCTCGCTGGATGTGCCTTTCCTTTTCCCTCGTCGGAGCAATCGCTTGTTTTCTCTGGGGGCGCGATCTCTATGGACCTGGAGCGGGATTGGTCGCACTCTGCCTGTGGTGTTTTAGTCCAATGGTCCTGGGACATGCCTCGCTGATCACGCCAGACGCGGGAGCCGCGGCGGTCGGAGTCGCCGCATGTTATGTCTATTGGAGATGGTTAAGAAACTCCGGATGGCGGAGCGCGGCCCTTGCCGGAGCACTCCTTGGTTTGACGCTGCTCACGAAGTTCACATGGGTGATTCTGCCCGTGATCTGGGCTCTCTCTTGGCTGGTATTTCGGCTTGGGTGGCTCTTTTCTCCTGATCAAAACGAACCGCGTCCGAACCACACGACTGCGGATCCCAACTCAGACGACTCACCTGCCCCTTCACTCTCGAATCCTTCATCAGGAATCCGATCACAGAAGCCGCAATTCCGTCAACTGTGTTTCATTCTATTTATTGGCTGGTGGGTTTTCTGCAACGGCTACCTTTGGGAAGGTGTTTTTCAAACGTTGGGATCGTATCAGTTTTTCAGTCAATCCATGGGAGGAGCCGGCGTCAGGGAAAACGGAGGCAACCGTTTTCATGGGACCTTCCTCGAAGACATCCCGGTCCCGCTGCCCCGCAATGTCCTGCAAGGCATCGATCATTTGAAGTGGGAATTCGAGCGCGGATACCCATCGTACCTGCGGGGAGTAAAACGAAATGGCGGTTGGTGGTACTATTACCTCTACGGCATGTTGGTCAAGATGCCCGTGGGAACGCTCTTGCTGATTGCCATCGCATTCGCAAAGTGTCTCTATCAGTTTTCAATTGACATTCTCCGACGCGGCGATCCCCCTCCGAGAACGGAGGATGAGGAGAAATGGAAGTTTGACACCCTTTACCTTTTGATTCCTCCTGTGAGCCTGCTTTTTCTGGTGAGTTCCCAGACTGGTTTCAATCACCACCTGCGTTATGTCCTTCCCGCATTCCCATTTCTATTCATTTTCGCGGGCCGAGTTGTCCCAAGGGGACATTCGATCGCTGGACCTCGGTTCCCCGGACAAATTGCTCCTCTCTGTGTTCTCGCCACAGTCATTAGCAGCCTTCTAGTCTTTCCTCACAGCCAGTCCTATTTCAATGAACCCTCGGGAGGCAGCTTGAACGGCTGGAGGCACCTCGATTTCAGCAATATTGACTGGGGACAGGACTTGATCCTGGCAAGAGAATGGGTCGATGAACATCCGGAAGCAGCCCCCCTGTTCGTGCAGAGTTCGGGGCTCGTTCCGGCGAAAGTCTTCGGCATTGAATGCGAGGATGCCTCGCGTCTTTCGTTGGGGACCGGGGAAGGCAAACAGAAATGGCCTTCCGGATGGTACATTCTCGGTTTGACTCATTTGGTTGATCCGGAACTGCCCATCCATGATTTTCTCAAAACAGAGCCGGTTGACTATATCGGGTATTCCATGAGGGTTTACTACGTCCCGTAGAGCCCGTTCCGAATCGAGAATTTCGCAGTCCCCGAATGCAGAATCCTGTTCCCTCGTACTGGGGTGAACGTTTTCCCCAGCCAACCTCAACAACAGGCATGTTCGCATCAAACAGAGGGAAACCTGGGGTCTCCCCATCACCAAATGGTCCCACTGGCAAAGGCTCTGAACCGTTCTGATGCGACGCACGATCCATTCTTCGACGCTGACACTTCGAAGCTGAGTCAACACGGGACGATCGTCGAACGATCCGAGTCTGGTCTCAAAGTACGCCGGAGCCACGACTCCGTCGTGGGTTCGAGTTCCGGTTGGTCGAATTCCGTCGAAACGGGCCACCACCTCGAATTGGGTCCGGTCTTGGTACAAATGTCTGAGCGTTCGCCTGAACATCTTGCTTCCGAAATCTGACAGCGTCGCAGGAGATCTGGGAGTTGCGAAGTCAGGTTCCTGGCTGAACCGGCCTTGTAAGTTCCTTCTGGGGAAAGCCTTACATCCATTCGTCCGTTTGTGACGACTGTGCGGGATTTTCCTCCGGCACGGATTCTGCCTTTTCTGTCAATCGTTCTCAATGAATGAATCCCTCCGTTTGAAGGAGTGGAAGCGAATATTCGGATGCACCCGAATCGAACCACTGGCGCCTCTGGAGGATCAGAGATGCCCGACCCTGCTGACCCGGGGACAATTCGATTCGGCCTCTGTGATGGGAGATGAACCGGACGGCTGCCGCGCAACACAGCCGTCCGGTCATCTCGCTTGCATCTTCGAAACCACGGGAGGAGTTGCAGCTCACTCCCATGAATGGGTTGGTTGACGGGAATTCTCGCCGTTCCTGTCCTGTCGTCGACCCGCCTCGCAATGAGGCTTCCATCACACACGCAAGGGACGGCATCTCCTATCACGAGGAAATATGCCATGTTGATGAAGAAACTCTGGACAGACGAAGCGGGATTCTTGGTTTCCGCGGAACTGGTGCTCATCGCGACCATTCTGGTGATCGGTCTGATCGTGGGCTTAAGCCAGGTTCAACACGCGGTTGTCGAAGAATTGAATGACGTGGCACATGCCATTGGCTCATTGAATCAAGGGTTCTATTACTCCGGATTCAGTGCGGAGAAAGGCGGAAATGGGAACGGCAACGGAGGCTATGGACTCAAATCCCTGAC
>JAGQQQ010000515.1 GCA_020426125.1 Planctomycetaceae bacterium | reverse complement strand
ATCAGATGTGGGACTACCCTCAATCTTTGGTTGAAATTGCCAGGGAACTCGATCCCAGCACGCTGGCCCCCGAACAACTCGTCTTGACCGCCAAGCTCCTGCCTGCGGACGATCGTCGCAACCTTCTGCTGCGGTCTCAGCGAGTCTGGCCACGGGATCTCTGGATCAATACCGAACTTGGTCGCCTGTCACTCGAGACGGTGCATCAGTCCATCCCGGAGAGGCACCCGTTTGGATGCTATCCCGCCGCGAAGGCGTTTCTGAACTCCTCGGATGTCCCAGCAGAGATTCACCAAGAGGCCAACGCTTCGGTCGGGTTCTATCGAGCAGCGCTCGCCGTTGCGAAACCGGAAAGTCGGATTGGCTATCGACTGGACTTGGCAGCAGCGTTGGCACTCACTGGCGATCTGGAAGCTTCACTGGCCGAATGCGAATTGGCACTCGGGCTGGCGCGTCGGAGTTCGTCGGAATCGAAACCGCTGCTGTCAGAAGCCCACCACATGTTGGGATTGTGCCTTCGTCGGCGTGGAGAGCTTGATGAGGCCATTGAGAGTTTGCAGTTTGCGAGCAAGTCCGATCCCGCGTGTTTGGCGATCGGTTGGAGTCTGGCCGAAGCCATGAAAGAGGCGGGGCGAGATGGTGAACGCCAATCAGTCTTGAGAAGTCTGTTGTCCGCCAGTGATGATGAAACGATCGTGAACTTCCTCGAACGCGAACTCGACGTAACGACAACCGCCGACGAGTCGACATCAGACAACCACCAACGGTAATCCTGCCATGAAAATTTCCTATTATTCGAAGGCAACGGACTTTCATCGGCACGCCGGGGTTTGGCTTGAGCGGAACGAGGCTGCCAACAACCGGTTGTTGGCACTGACTACACCACCCGGCGGTGATCGACAATGGTACTTTGTTTGCCATTCGGGGCAGGACATTCTTGGTGTCGCCGCCGTTGCGGAGCACAACTCGCTCTTGGCGACCCAATTACCGGAGTCCGCCGTGAACGACGTGTTTGACCGACTCGTTGAGGATAACGCCTTGGTGCAGTCTGCGGAGATCCGTCCCAGCGATTTGGAGTTTGTCGAGAAATGGGCCGCACGCTCTGGGACGACGCCACATCGCAAGCATTCCATGCGGCTGTACGAATGTCGCGAGGTGACCGCACCGGTTTCTCCCGGTGGCGAAATGTCCTGCGCATCAGTTGACGATCTGGAATTGATGGCGTCCTGGTGGTCCGCCTTTCTCCTCTCGGTCGGGTTCGGCAGTGATCGTCCGATGCACGATGCCGTTCTGGCCATGATCAAAGCCGAGACTCTTTACGTCTGGAAACGGGACGGAGAACCCGTGTCGATGGCCGCTTGCGGACGGTTCACGCGCCGGGGCGTCGCCGTTTTTGGGGTCTACACCCCGCCGACCTTGCGTGGTCAAGGATTGGGGAGTGCCGTGTCCGCGGCCCTGACTCAGCGACTCCTCGAACAAGGCCGAGAATTCTGTTGTTTGTATGCCGATCTCACAAACTCGACAACAAATAAAATCTATCAACAAATCGGCTACAAAATGGTGAGTGACTCCGAGTTATGGGAGTTTTCGTCCGGTTAAGTCGTACTCGCATTCGCGGGTTTCTCCGGAGTCAACGGCCGTTGAGAGAGGGAGCCGCCGTATTCGAACTGCTCCATCGCTGCTGGAAGATCACGGAGGTTGCGAGCGACGACGTTCAGGATGTCGAGTGCCCGACGAATCCTCGGAAGGAGACTCATTCCGATTCCGAGGCACGTCAGGCTCATCACGCATAAGAACAGGACTGTCCCCGACTCCGTTTCCCCAAGGAGCGCGAGCCTGAGAATCGCCAATATCGGGCTTAAGGCCAGCGATGCCACGAAAACATCCGTCCAGGTTCGTTGAGCATTTAACCGTCGAGGAAGTCCCTCCGGGGTTCCATATTGCATCAGGTGTGGAAGCAGGCAGTTCGTGTCGATGAGATTGATCGCCAACGCTGTGAGCGATCCGGCGATCAGTCCAAAGATGGATTGCGATGTCATAAATGCCACGTAGTTATCAACACTGACGGGGTGTGTTCCCGCGACCGACGCCCAACAAGGGTAGACCAATCCCGTGATCGACCAAATCAACACGATGATGAGATAGTCCAACCGGCTGCGATTCAGGCATCGCTGAATCAAGGAATGTCGCTCTTCCTCGCAAAGATGCATCGCGGTGCGGCGTTGTACGGTCCAGAGAATTGGCAACGAGTTTCGGAGCAGATAGAGAGAGCCGATCGCAAAACTAATGGCGACGATATTCCATTGTTGGCGAGCCAGGGCTTTCATGTCCATTCCCGACACGAACGACATATTATAAATCATGTTTAGGACGACCAGCACGACGTTCGGGACAAAACCCAATGTCAATGAAACCGCCAGTGGCCATCTGAGGACGGTTCGCCGCCATGCATCGGTTGGAGAAACCAGTTCTCGAAACGGCGGAAATGTCTCGAGATACAGCGTCCTCGCAACCTGCCCAGCCGACGGGCGCAGAGACGGATCCGGCGACAGGCACCGACTCAGGACAGTGTCCAATCGGGACGCGACATCGCCAGCGGAGCAAACGGAGATCTCGCCAGTTCGTCGCGAGTCGAACATCTTGAGTGTCCGGTCTCGGACGTCTTTGGCATCCGGGAACTCCGGAAAAGGCCGCGTACCGTGGGCAAGTTCCCACAACAGAATCGCGAGCGAATAAACATCGCTGGGAGGCCCGATCGACTCCGCCTCTCGTGTGCCGAGCAAGACCTCCATCTGCTCTGGCGACATATAGGGAAGCGTCCCTCCAAAGAATTCATCCGGTCGGACACCGTCTAGCTCGTCACCAAAACTGAGATTGAAATCCGCAAGAAACGGGTTTCCGTTGGCGTCCAGAAGGATATTGGCTGGCTTAAGATCACGGTGAAGGACCGTGAGATTCGCATAACTCAAGGCGTCTGCAAGCCGTGCTCCAATCCAGGCGGTCGGTAAGACGCTGTCGCCATAGGAAAACGGAACCCGACCGGGATCGGCCGTCACTACAGACTCCTGTTCGTCGAGGTGGGCGGAGATGGCTTCATATAGTTTCGGCCCGGTGACCGCCGAAGGGTTCGCCTCTGACCGACAATGGTCCAGAACTTGTTGCAGGTTTCCTCCGGGGACGTATTGGAGAATGAGAATCGCCGCACTTGATGAATCTGCTCGACGCTCATCATAGATCCGGATAATGTGCGTGTGATCGAGTTGGGCAAGCAGCGAGCTTTCCTGACTTCTCAATTTCGTCATCTTTAAGGCGACATACCGTCTTAAAGTCAATTGATAGGCGAGGTAGACTCTTCCAAACGTTCCATGCCCCAGGGTTCGCACAATGCGGAAGTCGCCGACAAGTTGGCCTTCGGAGAATTGAAAATTGAGTTCTTCCGAATCGGGAGACGACGAGAGGATTGAAGACCGCGTCGCCGCGATCGCAAGCTCTTGGGCCTTCAAAAGAGCTGTGACTTCGGCATGAGGAAAGGGCGTTGGGTCCGTGAACGTCTGTCGCAATTGCTCCAGTTGCCTGCGTTCAAGTTGACTCAGGACCACTAAACATTTCTCACAGGAATCAATGTGTCGCTCAATTCGGTCACTATCGAGTTCACTTGCCTTTCCGGACACATATGCTGCCAGGTGATCGGGCGTAGGACAGACTTCAAGGAAATCGAGCGCCACGGATCAGGACTCCGAAACGTCAAACGGCCAATAACCCTGCCCCACGAGTTCCAGGCACTCTTCGCGAACACGACTCAAGACCCGTCGGTAGGCTTCACGGGTGGTGCTGGGTTTCATCGAGAGCTCTTGCGAAATCTGTTGGTAGTCTTGGCCATCGAATGCTCGCCTTTGAAAGACCTCGAACGTGGACTCATGAAAGTCCTGGCGAACGGATTCGATGACTTTTCGGAGCAGTTCCGATGCCTCAGATTCCGCGAGTTTATCATCATCGATGTCATCCGGAATCGCCCCGTACATATCGCTGTGGA
>JAGQQQ010000514.1 GCA_020426125.1 Planctomycetaceae bacterium | reverse complement strand
ACTGTAAATGTCCGCGCGTCCATCAACGTTCATGCTGTCCAGTGACTGTTCCGGAGGAATGAAATCCGCAGTCCCCAGACAGTCATGCCCAAAAATCATCGCCAAGGAGAACTCTTCGTCAAAGGTGTGGTCGTTCGCCAGCGTCAGCCCAAAATCAAGGAGTTTGGCGTTCCCGTGGACATCAATCAGGATGTTGTCCGGTTTGACATCGCGATGGACCATCTGACAACTGTGAAGGTATTCCAGTCCCATCGCCGCCTGGGCCACGACATCACACGCGGCGTCCCATTTCAACGGACCGTTGGAAAAACTCAATCCCTCGAGGAGCGTGACCCCGCGAACAAGTTCCATTGCCATGTAATCGGTTTCGCCATACAGCGATTCGACGGTGCCCAACTCGAAGGTCCTGACCAACCGAGCATGCTCAAGTCGCAATCCGGCCTTCGCTTCGAGTTGAAACCGAGCCCGCATCCCCGCTTCATGTTTGAACTTTTCATCGAGTAACTTGACGGCCCGTTCCTCGCCGGTGTTTCGGTCGACCCCGATATAAACGGTTCCCATCCCGCCGTAGCCCAGCACTTCGGTCAACAGATAGTGGTCCACGTTCAGATGGCGTCCCCGACCGTTGAGAACCTCTTCCGCCTGAAAACGCGTTACCAATTTCGATCGAACGGCGGCGACCGCAAATTCTTCGGGTGACTTTGCGGCCTGAGCCAGATCGGACTCGACAAACCGTTCCACATCCTCAGCGGAAGCCAAGCGAAAACGGACAAGATGTTTGGCGAAGTCGACGCTGGTAACAGTCATAAGGCGTGGGGTGGTCGAATACCAAAAGCCGAATGGCGCCCTATACGACGGACAGGGACTGACCGCATTCTAAAGGTCGAAGAGGGGGGATAAAAGGACTTTACTACAGTTTTCTTTGATCCGTTCGAGAAACTGCAGAATTGACAAAGCGATCTGGCTTTCTCTGAACTCTCAATCTCTGTCAGCGAACTCTCCCGTCGCGCCGGATTCCAACCTGTAAATACGAAACGGCCCAGCCCGCAATTCGGGAGCTGCTCGGACCGGACCAAACTCCTTCGTGACAAGAATCGAGATTTGCGTCCGCTCATGCAAACTTCGCAGTTCACTAACGGTGACCATTCCATCCTTGAGGGACTGTCGTTTCCAATCCGAAATCACCCAGCGGCGATGATTCCACTCGAGCAAGGCCGCCGCATCCTGAGGACAATCCTTGTAGTTTGCATATTCCGGACGTTCCGCAAACCACTTCAATGCCCATTGGGCGTTGATCCCGTAAACCAGGTCGTTGGAACCCGAATTTTCCTGGATCCAATGGCAGACTCCCCTCCAGTCCTGTTGCTCGGTGTCACTCAGCCGCGAGGGGGTCTGATCGGCTCCAGGAATCACGGCGGAAACAGCAAAAGTCACAAGCAGCCCAGTGACGACTGCCGTTGATATCGCTCCGAAGTTCCCCAGCGAGTTTTTCTCAAGCCAAGCTGCCGCCGACAGACTCAAAGCGGTCGGGACCAGCACATCAGCGAGCCGAAACGGATAAAACTTCAGCAGCCCAATCCGCCATTCCCATCCCGGCATTGACTTCACCGGCCTCGGTCCCCACCCGATGGCCATTCCCACCGCGGCAATGGCCAATGCGGCAACGACAATCGCCATCCAGAGACGTTGCTCCCGTCGAACTGGCAAGGAAACGGACAGAAGCCCCCAGATCACAATCAACAGGAAAAGATACCGATGGCTTTCCCCGGCAAATGTCATCGGATCCAGATGGTGGGCCAACCGATACGCCACTTGCAGATGCGTTGCCGCCAGTTCCGCGTCCCCCGGCGCACCGATTGTGGACACAGCCGCAACCAATCCGGGCGCCGCGGCAATGAGCAGCACAAATGCCGCCACCCCGCTCGACTTCCCGGAAAACAGGGTCCCGTTCCGATCCCCGGTCCAGGCGAACTCCATCAGACAGGAAAGGATGGCCGCCCCCAGTCCCCAGCACCCCACAATGGGATGAAAGCTAATGGCCGCTCCTATCCAAAGTCCCGCGAACACGGGTTCCCCTCGTAACGCGGCCGCGTACCCCGCGAAGAGAAAGCCATACGCGAAAACCTTTGACTCAACACCCCCGATGAGCCATTCCCCGGACCAGTTTCCCAGCACATGGCAAAGAAGGAACACTGGCAACGCTCTGAGCCCTGCCCAGTGGCGTCCCGTGACGACGTATGCCAACCGTTGCCAACCCCAGGCAACGATCCCCAGAGACAAAAGTCGACCGACGATCGCCACCGTTTCCAGCGAGGCGAATTGCGTTAACCATCCGAGTGTGACATAGAACACCCAATGCGGATTTGATGACTCCAAGAACAAATCACCAGCACACCACTGGGGATCCCAAAAGTGTTTGGCCTTAGTCAGGTAATGGGGCTCATTCACACCGGGAATCGGCACGCGCCAGAAACTCCAGGCGATCAGTCCCAGATACGACCAAACCATCGGCCACCCACCGGATCGAACTGCCGAGGGGGGCGCATCGTCAGATTGGTGCGAGGTGCTGTCCACAGGGGGCACCGTTGTAGAGCCTGACTCGGTGTCATGAGCGCACCATGCGCGCATATTCTCCCTAGTCAGCGTATCGAATTCTGAGCGAAGGAACGAGGAATTGGGAGAAACGAGGGGAGTCAGCGATTCGATTCCCGAATCCCTCCCCCCCTGCCCCGGATTCTCTTGCTGCCCTCGAATCTCTCGCTGCCACCGTGGGATCGCCTTCTTGGTTGCGAAAACAAAGGCAGCGTTCAGAAAGATTGCGTGAGAAAATTACGACTTCTTTTTGGCGGACTTCTTCTTGGCAGCCTTTTTTGCTGATGCGGCGGCCACCTTCTTGGCTGGGGCTTTTTTCGAGGCCGTCTTCTTTTTGGCCGCGGCTTTTTTCGGAGATGACTTGTCCGCGGATTTCTTCTTCGACTTGCCGAAGACGTTATCCCAGTTGCTCCAATATTCGGGGGTCGCCCC
>JAGQQQ010000513.1 GCA_020426125.1 Planctomycetaceae bacterium | reverse complement strand
GTATTCAAGAGTCGCTTGATTGGGGCCTAGAGATCGTGTCCCTGATGTCACTGCAAACTCCCTTTCCGTGGTTGGCACGTCGCCGACCAGACAACTTGGAAAGTGGAGAAGCACGAAATGGACACGACGAAACCAGAACTGACGATTGAAGAAAAACTGGAACTCATCCGCAGTCGGGCCATCCGATTCGGACTGAAACGGCATGACCTCGAGGATGCCATCCAGGATGTGATCCTTGATCTACTGGAGTTCTCACCAGATCCAGAAAAAGCCAACGGGGCCAGCGAGTCGACGATTCTTGTCACCGTCATTGACCGTCGGCTGAATAAGTGGCTCCGTTCGCAGAAACGCTATCAAGGGATGCTCGAACGCTGTGAGGCCATGCTGCCCTCCGATGAGGAACTGACAACGGAGAGCGATATCGAAACCAGTGATGTTGGCATTGATGTCTCTACATTGTTGGCCGACCTGCCGGAGTTTGAACAGCAAGTTGGTCAGCTGCTCTCTGAAGGGAAAAACGCCACATCCATCGCGAGGAAACTCGGTGTCAAACGCCCGGTGGTCTGCGAAGCGATGGAGTTCATTCGCGAAAGATTTCTTGCTGCAGGACTGGGTGATGAGGTGGTGGAATGAAGAGGCCCATAGAGACGTCAAGTTCTTCAGCAATGCAGGGCGACATGACTGGAATCTCCTCGCCTGATGAGCAAGGACTGTGTAAGTCGCCCGTACCGATCCGTCGACCATTATCACTCTCGTGGATTTCGGATGAGTTAATCACCGAAACCCAGCGACTTTGGTCGACCCGGTACGAGCGGGAGGTCTCGCCAGAGGAAGCGGTCGAGATTCTCCAGAACGTCAAATCATTTGCAGAAATGTTAATTGAAAGGAGCGAAGCATGAACGTGGTGATCTGGGCTCGTGTCTCTTCACGGGAACAGCGAGAAGGTTATTCGATCGATGCCCAGTTGCGGGCAACACGCGATCGAGCCCTCAAGAATGGTTGGACAGTCGTCCGTGAGTTCTCCGTCGCGGAATCCGCGAAACGGGGATCGGACCGGTCGGCATTCAACCAAATGGTCGAGTGGGTGAAGGCGAATGCCAAACGCGAAAACCTGCGTGCGATCCTCAGCCATAAGTTGGACCGCGTCTGCAGAAATATGCGAGACGCAGTCCGGATGCAGGAATTAGAGGATAAACACGGTGTTTCACTGGCTTTCGTTGAGAACCAGTTTGGACCAGGACCGGCAGGTGCGTTGTCGTTCAACGTGATGGCAGCGGTCGCACAATACTACAGCGACAACCTGCGGACGGAGGTGCTCAAAGGGAATGATGAACGTTCGAAGCAAGGCTGGCAATACGGCCTCGCTCCCTACGGTTACATCAATGTGACTGAGAATCGCGAGGAGCCAATCCAACCGCATCCCAAGAATTCCAAAGCGGTGATGCGGCTGTTCGAACTGTATTCATTCGGCAAACATACGTTTGCATCAGCTGGTAAACAACTGGCTGAAGAGGGCTTCACGTTCCGTCCATCGCATCCGAAATTCGGACGCACTGCGGTTTCGTACATCCTCAACAACCGGTTCTACATCGGCGAAATTCGGCGTGGGAAAAATGTCTTCCAAGGACGGCATCAACCTCTGGTCGACCGTTCAACGTTTTTGACCTGTCAGGAATTGCTGAAAGGAAAAACTCGCAGAACGAAGGCCAAGGTGAATCTTCCGTTGGCGGGTGGTCTGTTCATCTGCGAGCATTGTGGAGCGATGATCACTGGAGAAAGGATCAAACGGAAACTGAAGGGAGGCGGCGTTCGCGTTCACGACTACTATCGTTGCGCAAACAACTATCCCGAGGATGATCATCCGAGTGTGCGTTGGCGAGCTGATGATCTGGAAGATGCAATCATCGCGGACCTATCGAAACTGAAGATGCCCGATGAGGAAGTGGTTGAGTGGTTCCGTTCATCGTTGCAATCGGCGTTTTCCGAGATCAGCGACCTTCAACGCAATCAACGGATTGCGCTCGCGAAACGCCAAACCGAACTGAACAACAAGAACGACCGACTCCTCAACGCGTTCCTGGCGGGTTCGATCGACGAGCCTACGTTTAACGCCAAACTGGCCGCCCTGCGCGACGAGTTGGCCCAGGTGGAACAATCCCTCGGAGAGGCACCGTCGCTCGACCCGGCGGACGTGCGGGCCGCACTGGCGGTCTTCGAGTTTTCTCAAAAAATTCCCAAAAT
>JAGQQQ010000512.1 GCA_020426125.1 Planctomycetaceae bacterium | reverse complement strand
TCAAAGTAATCTCATTCTACCCACAACACCCCCAATGAAAAAGCGGAAGTCCCTGCTACACAGTGCCAGCGGCATTCCGTAAAATACTGATCCCACCCTTTTGATCCCTCCATCGACCTGTCTTATGTCTTTCTCCCCAACAGTTGTGTTTCCCCAGCATGGCGTTTGCCGTGGGATTGTTCGAATGATCGGCTTCTTCTGCCTGGGAATTGCCTCGCTCGGTGATCCCGCCGTGGCTAATGAACAGGAAGAGTTTTTCGAGAAGCAAGTCCGACCGCTGCTCTCTGAACACTGTTTCTCCTGCCACGGAGAAAACAAACAGCAAGGAGATCTTCGGCTCGACCAGCGAAAATTCGTACTTGGAGATGGACAGATCAGCCCGGCCGTCGTGCCAGGAAAGCTCGGGGAAAGCCGACTCTGGCAGGTCATTCAGTACGACGACTTCGATGTCCAGATGCCACCCAAGGGGAAACTCCCTGTCCAGGCGATTGACACACTGAAGTCTTGGATTGAACAGGGAGCGTTCTGGCCCCAGTCGGAGTCCATGGAGTCCTTAAAGCAAAACGGAGATGGTTTGCCACGCCATCAAGACGGCAGTCTCGATTTCGTGGAAGCCGCGAAACGGCATTGGGCTTATCAACCGGTTGAGCCGCAGGGAATCCCGGAAGTCCCGGCGTCACCGGAAGTCCGCTCCGCGGTTGACGCGTTCATCGTCGCAAAACTCTCGGAGAAAGGGTTGGTGATGAGTCCCCCGGCTTCGCGAGAGAAGCTGATTCGGCGGCTGTCCTTCGATCTTTTGGGCGTGCCCCCGTCTTGGGAGGAGGTTCAAGAGTTTCAGGGGGACCAGCGACCTGGAGCACTGGAACGGCTGGTGGACCGATTTCTCGTCAGCCCAAAATATGGCCAGCGCTGGGGACGAATCTGGCTGGACGTCGCTCGCTATGCCGACACGAAAGGCTATGTCTTCACCGAAAACAAATTCTACCCCTATTCTTACACCTATCGCGACTACGTTGTGGAGGCCCTGAATGGTGATACTCCTTACGACCGGTTTGTACTTGAGCAACTGGCGGCGGATCAACTCGGACTTCCTGAGAAGGATCCCCGCCTCGCCGCGATGGGCTTCCTCACCGTCGGTCGTCGGTTCCTGAATAGCGGTCCCGATATTATCGACGATCGCATTGACGTGGTAACCCGTGGATTCATGGGGATGACCATGACTTGTGCCAGGTGCCACGACCATAAATATGACCCGATGCCAACAGAGGATTACTACTCGCTCTATGGTGTCTTCAACAGTTGTTACGAGCCGGAACTCCCTCCTCTGATCGGGGAAATCGACGAGCAGGAACCTGGTTACCAGAAATTTGCCGAAGAACTCAAGAAACGGGAACAGGCCCTCGTTGACTACAAACAACAGGCCCATGTGGATTTGTTGAACCAGGCGGTTCGCGAGTTGGAGGATTACCTTCCTGCCGCGGCCCAGAAGTTAGAATTGATCACTCCGGAGACGGAACTTCCGTTCAAACATGGCCCACCTCGCCCGAAACTGGTTGAGCACTGGCGGAACCACCTGAAGATGCGGATTGATGCGGACCATCCGGTGATGCGGATCTGGATAACGCTGATGTCGGTTCCCGAACCGGAATTCGCGGCGAAGTCACAGGAGTCGTTACGTGAACTTCTGGAACTGCCAGAAGTCCCCGAACAATTAAAGATGGAGTTCCGGGACCAAACGATCACCAGTCGTCTCGATGTTGTCCGGCGATATGCGGTGGCCTTTCAAAAAATTGTCACTCGTTGGGAACAGCATCGAAAGGAAACCCCTGACATCGCACGGCTGCCTGACGACGGAGATGAGGCAATCCGGTCCTTGATCTACGGACCGGGATCATTCACCGACCTCGTCGCCGGGGACTATTCGCCGTTGTTCGAACGGGACAACCGGGACAAGGTCCGCCAGTTGGAGAAGGCCATCGATGAGTGGCGAGTGACGTCTCCCAATGCTCCTCCGCGAGCGATGGTCTTGCTCGATAAGGACAAACCTGCCGAACCGGTCGTCTTCCTGCGCGGAAATGTGGGTCGTCGAGGCCCTCGCGTGCCCCGACGCACTCCACGGATTCTCGATCCCGACCCGAGTTCGAAATATGAGCAGGGAAGCGGTCGGCTGGAACTCGCCCGGGATATCGCCAGTCCCGAAAATCCGCTGACTGCTCGGGTCATCGTCAATCGGGTCTGGGCGATGCATTTCGGCCAGGGAATCGTCGATTCCCTCAGCGATTTCGGCACAAGAAGCAATCCTCCAAGTCATCCGAAACTCCTGGAGCACCTAGCGTGGACATTCATGCACGAAGACGGATGGTCTCTGAAAAAGCTGCATCGCCGAATTGTCCTGTCGCATGTTTACCTGCAGGCCAGTGATGATCGGCCCGACGCGCGCGTGGTCGATCCGGAAAACCGTTTGCTCTGGAGACAACATCGGCGGCGGCTTGATTTTGAATCGATGCGAGACGCCATGTTGTCAGTTGCTGGGATGCTCCGTCCCGATCTCCAAGGGCGTCCTTTCGACCTTGAGGCCGGCGAGATGACTCCAAGGCGGTCAATCTATGGTCTCGTCGACCGCAACAACCTCCCTGGCTTGTTGCGAACCTTTGATTTCCCTTCTCCCGATTCATCGAGTCCGGGCCGGCCCCAGACGACGATTCCCCAACAGGCGTTGTTCGCGATGAACTCCGAGTTTGTGAAACAGGTTTCAGACCGGCTCGCCCATGACGTGTCGGAAGCAGCGGAGAGCCCGTCTGACCGTGTCCGACTCCTGATTGAGCGGGTCGATTCTCGGTCGCCTGATCCCGGAGAAGTGGAACGCCTCGAGCAATTCTTGATGGACCGTCCCTTGTCCGAATTGTGTCAGGCCCTGCTGATGACAAACGAGTTTCTGTTTGTTGACTAGTCCTCAATCAAGCGACCGCTCGTTGAGGTTTGCGTGGTTTTTCGTGACGTAGCGGGAGCGTGGCGACGG
>JAGQQQ010000511.1 GCA_020426125.1 Planctomycetaceae bacterium | reverse complement strand
GGGATGCCTTATCCGTTGACGTCTGAGTCCTTAAAAAACGCCCGGATTCGAGTCATCGCCTCTCCGGAACAATTCGCCCCGAGAATCGCATCACTCCGGTTTCTCTTGCCGGCGGAAATTGGTTTCGAGATCTATCGAGGTTTTGGGGAGAATGAACTCCGAGAAAACGGGATCTGGACAAAGGCGCGAGATGTCGCCCAGTCCGCGGGATGGTCCTGGGATCACATCTCGCTTTGGGATTACCCTATTGAACAGCAACGGCAACTTGAGCTGGCCCTGGCCACTGCGTCCCCAGAACAGCCAAGCCCTATCGTTCGGATGTTTGGTATTTTCAAAGCCCCCTACAAGTACATGGTCGAAATGACTCCCGAGGGACAGACCGTCCACATCGCTCCCTCGGATACGACACTTCGTTACGTTCGCACGAAACAGTTGATCGGCCAACACGGGGACGCGCTGAAAGACTATCTTCCGATTCGAACCGCCAGCCAGTCCTATGTGAACAATCCGATCATGGAAAACACCGTGGCCGCGAACTACGCAGCCGTCTGGTCGGGGCTCTGCCAATTGGAAACTGGTCGACCCTCGTCTGCAGTTCGTACATTGGAACGGTTCCTCGCGAGTGCACCGAGCCAAGGCGGACGGGCCGGGGTCCAGGCCCTGATTCAATCCTATATTCGCCAACAGAACTACTCCCGGGCCGTCTCTATCGTTGACACCCTCCCTGATCAATTGAAGAGTCGCCGCGACCGGTGGTACGCCGAACGCTGGCGCAAGTTGATTCCGGAACAATCGCCTTCCAAGGAACTAGAGAAAGAACACTCTGACAAAACGACCAACGAGAATCCAACGAAACCTGCCGCCGAGGATCCACCCCTTCCTGATGACTCCGCGCCCACAGAGACATCGGGAGTACCCGAATAGGCGAACGGGTGAAAGATTTGCTTCGAATTGCTACAGACAATGGGTTCTTCCCAATATTTCGAGGCGGCTTTTCCGGACTGAAACTGCTCAGGTTCCGTCCACATTATGAGCGGCGATTCTCAATTGAACAGGCACCCAGAGAGAACGTGGAGGGGACGCCGGAGTTTCCTGTCCTCGATTGAGATTTGCTCTCTTTCGCCGTGTGGCGACCGAGTTTCAGTGAACAGCCCCATCACTCGAAACTCTGTGGACAACGTTAACTCATATCGCGTCTCGTCGATGTCTTCCGCATGGATGGCGCATGAATCAGCGCGGTGCAGAGTGAGGTTGGGTGCCTGAGGATCTGGGGTTTTCGGAGTACGTCGGGCGTGTTGCCACATGGCCAGCGAGCTGAAAGTCCCGTAGGTCGGGCTGTGCCGAACCAACCTTGCTGTCGGGCCTCCGTCCCTATAAAGCGGTCAGAAGATAACACGATCCCTTGGACTGGTCCTTACTGATTGGGATGGACGTCGCCCGGCAAACCAAAGTCTGGTACTTACGTGAGACAAATTCGCGAGCCGATGTCCTCTATTCTCCCCCGTCTCCTCACTCCTCTCTCAACAACTTCTCAATCGCCAACGATGCCCGACACAACGTCTCTTCTTGCTCCGTCGCCGCGACCACTTGCACCCCGATGGGAAGGCCGTCTTTGGTGGTTCCACACGGAAGCGTCAGCGCCGGCAGCCCCGCGAGGTTTGCGGTGACGCTGTAGATGTCTGTGAGATACATCGTCAGGGGATCGCCGGTTTTCTCGCCCAGCCTGAAAGCCGCCGACGGGGCAATCGGATGGACAATCACATCGCACTGTTCGAACGCTCTGGAGAAATCATCGGCGATCAACCGCCGGACTTTGCACGCTTTGAGATAGTATTGATCGTGATATCCGCCGCTCAGGACGTAGTTCCCTAGCATGATCCGGCGTTTGACCTCGTCGCCGAACGCTTCGGTGCGGGAGTTGGTGACCATGTCGATGAGCCCCCCCGGTTGGGAAGTGCGATGGCCGTATTGCACGCCGTCGTATCGGGCGAGATTCGAACTCGCTTCCGCCGTGGCAATGATGTAATAGGTTGGCAAGCTGTATTTGCTGTTGGGAAGACTGATCGGGACAACGGTGTGCCCCTGCCCTTTCATCAAATCGAGCGTCCGTTGAATGGCCGCGCGGACTTCGTCGTCCAACCCTGCTCCAAAATATTCATCAGGAACACCCACTCGGAGCGATGCCGAGTCGGCTTTCTTGGGAAATGTCGGCACGGGCGTCCCCAGCGAAGTCGAATCGTGTGGGTCGTGCCCAGCAATCACCGAGAGCATCAGAAAGGCATCTGCGACATCCCGCGAACAGACACCAATCTGGTCAAGCGAGGATGCATAGGCGATGAGACCAAAACGCGAGATGCGGCCGTAGGTCGGTTTGAGCCCCACAATTCCGCAATAGGCCGCCGGCTGACGAACCGACCCTCCCGTATCCGCCCCCAGCGCAATCGGCGCTTCCCCCGCCGCAACGGCCGCCGCCGAGCCACCGCTGCTCCCGCCTGGGACATAGTCGAGATTGCGGGGATTCCGAGTGACTCCGAACGCGGAGTTTTCGGTGGTCGACCCCATGCTGAATTCATCGGTGTTCGTCTTCCCGAGGAGAATCCCATCAGCCTGGCGAATCCGTGCGATGACCGTCGCATCGAAGGGGGGGACAAATTCCCCCAGCATTTTGGAGGCGGCCGTCGTGAGCAGTCCCTTTGTGCAGATGCTGTCTTTGATCGCGATCGGCAATCCTTGCAGCGGACCAATGGCTTCACCAGCCTGACGTTTGTCATCGTACGCTTTCGCTTCGGCAAGCAATTCGTCTTCCGGGCGAACCGTGATGAAGGCGTTGACGGCTCCCTCTACCTCCCGAATTCGCTCAAGAACAGCCTTGACGATCTCCACGTTGGTGGTCGTGCCGTTCACCAGACGATCAATCAATTCGGTGACGGTAAGCTCTGCGAGTGACAATGGACTATCCCGACTGGAAAACGACTCTGTTCAACAAATATCGCCAACACGGTCTCCGGCGAACGGGCAGAATACCACGCTCTCATCAGATCGCCAGCCGATCCCTCCGAACACTCGAAACAGACCGGGAACTATGACGTAGAGTTAGCACTGGTCACACCATCGACCTGTCCCAATCGGTACTCCGCCCAGAGTGCCGCTCCCAACACCCCCGCATCGTCCTCGAGAGCCGCTGGCACGACACGGAAGGAATCCTTGAACGCGGGCATCACCCGTTTGTTCGCCGACCGGGAGACATGAGTAATGAACAGATCGGGCATCGCCTCGACGAGACCGCCGCCGAGGACGACGATCTCCGGATTGATCAGGTTGACGACGCCAGCGATGGCGATCCCGATATATCGCGAGGCTTCTTTGATGATATCGGCGACCGCAAGATCTCCCTTTTCAATCGACGATTTCAACGCACCACTCCGAATATTCGCGAGATCGGTGCCCGCCGCCTCCAAAAGTTTGGGGGCATCGCCATGATACGCCGCCCTTGCCACCTGAGCCGCAATGGCGAGCCGGCTGGCCACAGACTCCAGGCAGCCCCGTTGCCCGCATCCGCAACGCGGACCGTTGGACATCACCTGCACGTGGCCAATCTCAAAACAGGAGTTCTTTTGTCCGCGGAGGATCTCCCCCTTGTAGACGCATCCTCCCCCGATGCCGGTCCCGGCAAACACTCCAATCGCACATCGGGCTCCCTGAGCAGCCCCCCGTCGATACTCCGCGTACGTCCCCGCGTCGACATCGTTGAGCACGGCCACCGGACAGTTTAATTTGCTCTCCAGGCGTTCCTTGAGCGGCACCGCCTCCCAACCGAGGTTCGGCAAATCCAGCAGCAGTCCCCGATCCATATCAATCGGGCCGGGACAGCCGATGCCGAGGCCGTGGAGGTTTTCGGGTGTCAGTTCCGCCTTGGTCAGCGATTCTTCGATAGTCGACAGAATTCGCTCTACGCCCCCTTTGGCGTTGGTGCCCGGTTTGATCCGCTTCCGCTCCTTGGCGATGACGTTCCAGTTTTCGTCATAAACCTGCGCGAGCATCTTCGTGCCGCCGAGATCGAATCCCATCCAATACTTTTTTGCTTCGGAACTCATCGTGTGGACCTTAATTGGAGAATGGGATCCGCCAGCCATGAGTGGCTGACTCTGAAACCATTCGATCATCGAAAGCAGCGCCCGCCTCAAGAAATCCGATTCGGGCAACAATTCCGCGGGAGCAACATGGGTAAACAGGAAAGGATACGGAACCGCCGCTCGTTGTGCGTGCAGCATACCAAAGTACAACAGGTGATTGCAGACGTATCGGCCGGCATTCTCACTGGTCTCGGCGGGGTGTCCGGAAATCAAGAGATGGCTGGCCAGGCTCTCCAAATCATGCCTGGACCTCAGGAATGGGGGGCCGCCGGGCACGATGGGAACCCCCCGTCGATACTCCCCAGCATTATCGGGAATCTCCGCGTCGTCCTCATTGACCCCGCAATGTTCCAGTCGGAGGGGAGTCGGCTGCCTTCCGACACCAAACGACAACACCAAATCGGGGCGATGGAACTCGACCGATTCGTGATACACCCGCTCGGACTGAACATACTCGACGGGAAGCAGAACTGGTGTGACGCGAAGCTCGCGGGACGAAATGGGGTTTGCCCGCAATTGCCGTATCAGTTCTTGAGTCGGATTGACCGGACGCCCAGGAAATGGAGGGAAACCGGTGACCATCACGTGCATCGGGAATTCTCAACCAAATGAAACGGAGCCGCCAGTTTGGCTCAAGTCAGGGAGTCCAGAAACTCGGTCATTTCTCCAAGGGCATGGGTGTCTCCTGTTAGTTTCGCGACGGCGATCCCTTCCCGCAGAATCTGCTGGGCTTCGGGAACAAAACCCTGCCCGGCGAGCATCTGTCCTTCCTGGAAATAGGCGGGGACATAGTTCGCATCGATTTGGCGCACTCGGGCGAATGCTTGCCGGGCCTGTTCCATTTCGCCCGCTTTGGAAAGTTCCATCGCGTAGCTGTAGTTGAGAAAGGCATCGTTTGGTTCGGCGGCGAGCCGTTCCTGAATCTTGGCCAGTCGACTCATGAGTTACGTTCTCCAATCTTTTCGGAATTCCAACCGACACTCCGCGAAGTCCGCTCCCGGCTCGCCGGGAAAGTCTTCCTATCCTCGCATTTAACGATTAGGCAAGGTTTGCACAGTCCAGTCCCCCATTTCAAGCGCACGAAGGGGTTGGCCCGATCTTGGGGGTTGTGGAGTTCGATGGACAGGACTCCCGGTCGGCGGACGGAACTCGCCTACTGAAGACTCGGTATCCACCAGGAACAGGCCTGCAGATGACGAACCGTTTCTGCCACGCCGGACTGTGCATGGCCCTGGCGCTTGCGATAGTTCCGCAGACACACGCCGCGAATGAGGCTCCCTCTCAGATGGAGTCCCATCGGGAATCGCAATTGACGAGAGTCATTGCCGAGGCCTTGCGGGCATCCGTGAACATCCACACCGAAAAACGCCAGAAGTCGATCGACGTCGTCTTTTCCGCGGGAAAAGCGACGAAAATCAACGGCATGGGCACCGGGATTGTGATCGATGAGCGTGGCTACGTTGTGACGAACTACCACGTCGTCCAGGACGTGGAACGGCTTCGCGTCACCACTTACAATGGTGAGGAGTACGAGGCCCGCGTCTTGGCCTACGACTCTCGTGAAGACCTCGCGATCATCAAAATCGACCCCATGCGACTCCTTGACGTTGCTGACTTCGGGACCTCATCGGACTTAATGCTTGGGGAAGATGTCGTTGCAATCGGCAACGCCTATGGCTACGAGTCGACGGTGACCCGTGGAATTATCAGCCATCGCTCCCGTGACGTGGAAGTGAATGAGGAGCAAGCTTACGAAAACCTGATTCAGATTGACGCTGCCATCAACCCCGGAAACAGCGGGGGACCTCTGATCAACGCCGACGGAGAAGTGATCGGGATCAACGTCGCCATTCGAGCGGGGGCTCAACGAATCGGCTTCGCGATCCCCATCGACGACGCTCGACGGACGATCTCCCGACTCCTGAATATCGAGCGCCACTTCCAAACAACGCATGGGATCGTTTCGAATGATGTCAAGGCTGGCCAAGAGCGGAAACTCGTTGTCCAAACCGCCCGGCCCGGTTCTCCCGCCGCC
Organism: Planctomycetaceae bacterium; assembly: GCA_020426125.1. Taxonomy (GTDB): domain Bacteria; phylum Planctomycetota; class Planctomycetia; order Planctomycetales; family Planctomycetaceae; genus HKST-UBA70. The sequence goes on along the minus strand of JAGQQQ010000511.1, from coordinate 1,024 downwards.
GCCGCTGGCTTCCGTGAAGGGGATATCATCCTCCGGGCCGCGGATGTCAAAACCGTCGATGGAGCCGACCTCGAACGGTCGCTGATTGGAATTCAGCCGGGCGAGACAATCCCCGTGATTGTGCTGCGAAACGGCGAAGAGATCGAATTGGATATGACTCTTTCAAGAGTCGGAGGGGGCCGGATCAATCCAGGCCAACAAAACCTCGCATCCACGGCCCCAGCGCCTCAGCCGGGACCTGTTCCCAGTCAAAAATCGTTGGAAGACCGATCCTGGGAAGTCTTGGGAATGAAGCTGGCGAAGATCGACTCCATGGATCCGTTGTCTGGGCAGCCCTATCGAGGGGGGATGCAGGTTGTCAAAGTTCGCGACCAAAGCCCCGCCGATACGAACGGAATTCGCGAAGGCGACATCCTCGTCGGACTGCACATCTGGGAAACGATCTGTGACGAGAATATCGAATACGTTTTGAACCGCCCAGAATTGTCGACAATCGGCCCATTGAGATTCTATATCGTGCGAGATGGGGAGACGCTGTTCGGACACTTTCGAGTCCTGTTAAGCCAACGCTAAATCAATCGCCGAGTGTGATTGTGGGGCGCTTGAGCACAGAAAAATTGACAGGTTGACAAAACGGCTTCGCAGGCTTGTCCATCCTCTTCCATGTGTCCTCTCCGATTTCAGCGGAACGAGTGCACGTCCTGATTGGCAATCCTCGCCCCGAGTCACTTGGAAACGGCTTTGGCGGGCGGAATGTTGCCCGTTCTCCTGTTTTCACGTGGAATGAACTTCCGCGTCGGGATTGACGCTAGATAAGTTTTCCTCGCGACAAACCATCTCTGATCTGCGATTGGCTCCACCAGGTTCCGCCCTGACTGGAGCCGTTTTCTTTCTCGGAAGCATGCGGGATCCTACCCCAGAATTCCAAGAGCAAGACCAGATCGTTGTGCCCGGAAACTGGGAGTTTTTCACACACGACGTATCGTTGAACGCCGCCTGACTCACGTCGCCCATGGGAATGCAG
>JAGQQQ010000510.1 GCA_020426125.1 Planctomycetaceae bacterium | reverse complement strand
CAATCGTGGTGACCTTGACAATCCCTTCGATTAGTGCCAACGGACGAAAGAACCAGTTCCGATGGGCCGATCTCGAGCCTGTCGATTTCGCCTTCGGGGAGGACTTCGGTTTTGGGGATTTCGCTTTAGTTGCTGGGGCCATGGGGCGCGTGCCACCTCCTTTAAGAGAAGGATCGGCAGATTCCCCGCGAGAGCGGTGTTTCCGTTGGTCCGTCCTCAGGACCGTCGCAGATCATGGTCCCCATACGATGGGGTTAACCGGTCTCTGAGATGTTGGGGGATGACCGGAAGAATCATCTTGCCGCACGGATGGCTTCAAAAAAGCCATCGTAAACGATCGGGTCCGTCATGAAGATCACGTCTTCGTGGCCGGCGCCGGGAAAGGACCGAAACGATTTCTTGACGCCCGAAGTCGACGACTCGGGAGCCGCGTCAAACAGGCGTCGGCCCAGTTCAAAGGGGACGATGCGATCCCGTTGTCCGTGTAAGACGAAAACAGGACACGCAAGACCTCCGATTCGATCGACTGAGGGATACCGATCGACCAACACGGTCCGAACCGGAAGCCAGGGATACAAGTAAGCCCCGGTGTCGACGAGCGACGTAAAAGTCGCTTTCAGAATTAAGCCGGCCGGATCAATTCCTCGTTGTCTGAGATCCCACGCAAGTCGGGTCGCGACGCCACCTCCCAAGGACTCGCCACATAAGATAATCCGATCCGGAGCATACTCGAGTTCTTCCACCGCATGCGTCCAAATGGCCAGTGAGTCTTGAGCAATGGCTTCTTCCGACGGCTGTCCTGCGTTCTCCCCGTAGCCTCGGTAATCACACAACAGGGCATCACATCCCAGTCGGTTGAAACACGTCAGGATCTCCGCCCGATGTTCTCGATTACCTCCGTTGCCCGGAAAATAGAGCACCAGTTCCCGTTGGGGGCTCACCGTCGTACCGGGAGCAAGGACGTGCCAGCCATGGAGTTGGAGGTGATCGTCCGTGGACACGCGAATCGGCGAGACCCGCTCGACATGCTCGCCAAAATCCATCGTGGAAACAGGACCTTTTCGAGGTTGGTAGATGAGTGACCGCTGAAACGACGTGAAGAGCAAGGTGACTCCGATCCAGACTGTGAATAAGAAACGAAGAATCTTCCAGAGGAACCAAGCCAGAATCGACCCTGCAGGCTGGGGCCTGGATTCGGTCCCCCCTTCGCCGAAAGGGGACAGCGACGGAGAAGCAAGGAATTCTTCCATCCCGACGTCCTCTTGGATCACCGACGGTCAGTTCAACAGCAACTCGCGAATCACCGGATCGTGTAGTCCCACGGCGATGGCCTTTGCCACGGAGAAGTCATGGTGGGCGCTGTGCTGATGGGGGACAGAAATAATATGTGCTCCGGCGGCCGCCGCGGCGCGGGTCCCGTTTTCACTATCTTCAAAGACAAGCATTTCTGAGGCTTGAACTCCGAGTTTCTCGGCTGCTTTTAAGTAGATTTCCGGGTTGGGTTTGCCATGCGTCACGTCTTCAGCGGTCAGGAAGAAATCAAACCGGTCCAGTAGATCGAACTTCCCAAGGATGCGATGGACGTAGGCTCGGTCCGAGGATGTGGCCACGGCTCTCGGGAGTTGCTTTTCGTCAATGATCGCCAGCAGATCCAGAAAACCCGGCATCATGTCGAGATGTTCGTTCAGGAAGGAGTCGAAAATCTCCCCCGACTCGGCGGCGAGTTCGTCGATCGACTCCGTCAGTTCCATCAGGTCGATCATATTTTGGAATGACTCGTGAGCGCGGCGGCCCATCATCGCGTGAAACAGTTCCTTTGTTGGAGTTTTGCCACGACGCCGAAGGAGTTCCGTGCCGGTCAGGTGGAAGATATCTTCGGTGTTCACGATCACGCCGTCGAGATCGAAGGTCACAGCTTTTATCGCGGAGGTGGTCATGGGACGCGAACTATCCACAGGTTCTACCAAGCCAAAGACGCTGGAGGCTGATGTCGGGACTCGCTGATTCTAAAAGCCGGATGTCGTCAGGCCGTGTTGCCAGCCGAACAGATACATCGCTCGAGGAACCCCCGTCGACAGGAGTTTGGAAAGTGGGTCAACATGAATCTCTGGCACAGAGGTCTTGACTCCCAGCAACGACTCCGCAAGGGAGACGGGATGTTCGTATTGAACGACCATGGCATCGGTGATTGCCAATTTCTCCTTGAGTGCCGCGAGGGCATCTTCCTCAAAACCGATCTGATCAACGAGTCCATTGGCGAGGGCCTGATTGGCCGTATAGACCTGCCCCGTGGCGAGGTCACGAACTTGGTCCTTCGTGAGATTCGAACGATTCTCGTCAATCACAGTCAAGAATCGATCGAACGAGTCCTCCAGGATTTCATCCCAAACCTTGATCTCTTCATCCGAAAGGTCCTTAAACATATTCAGGGTGTCTTTTAACGGACCAGTCTTCAATGCTTCCGGCTCGACGCCCACTTTCTGGGCCAACCCTGACGCATTGTACCGGGGAATGATGACGCCGATGGATCCGGTCCATGTAATCGGTTCGGCGAAAATGGCCGCGTCGGGGCCGGCTCCCATTGCAATGTAATATCCCCCGGAGGCAGCCATTCCTTTGAATGAGACGATCACCGGTTTCGACTCGCTGAGCCGCTTCAATTCGTGAAAGATTTCGTGGCTATCCGACACCAACCCGCCGGGGCTGTCGACAACCAACAGCGCACCCAGGATTTCGTCATCCTCACGGGCGGCCTGGATGGAGTCCATGAGTCGGCCGGAATAGGGCGGCATGATCGTGAAGTCGGCGGCGAGTCTGGCGATCTTGTTCTCACTGTCGATTTCCCCCGAGTGGAAAGTCTGATAGGGACCTTCGTCGACCGCCAAATAGTCACCCAGCATGGCCATGAGACCGAAGTTCAGCAAGACGGAGAACGCCAGAACCCCAATCAAAAACAGGATCAGCCAGCGGCGCTTCGAGTATTGGATCACCACGGTAATCGGCGGTCCCTGAACAGATGTTGAATTCTCAGCCATGTCACATTGGGAGGGTTGAAGGGACTCTGTCGTTTGTTCGGCTTGTAGGACTTCCGTCTGTTCTTCCGGTCGAAACGACGCGGAATCATGCGAGGGACGTCAAACCCATCTTAACAAGCCGTCGATATTTCCAAAGCCGCGAATGTGCGCGGTTGTAGGAATTCTCACGGTTCGTCCGTGTTTTACACGGACGGGCAGAAGTTGAGGCAGCAGACGGAGGCGATGGATCTCGCGGGACCCGCCGCTCGTGTTGGGCTCTCGCTGCATCCTCCGCAACTCAACCAGGGAGAGGTTACAGTGAAAACTCGCAAACGCATGTTTAAGAAGACACTTTCCGGATTTGCCGTGGTCACCGCCGCAGGGCTGACACTCTCCAGCTTTGGGACCCCGGATGCCTGGGCGGAGCCGCTTCTGCAACGCCTGATCGACGGTCCCAGGCAATCCGCAGAAGTCCAACCCCAATCGTCACCGACGAAGCAGCCCACGTATCGATCTGCGTCTCAAAGTTCCGGGCCGGGAGCGGTGACCAATGGACAATACGTCACCGGGACACCGCAGCAGAATGCTCAAGTCCAGAATGCCTATCGTGAAGATGAAACACGAGAGTCATCGGGGAACCTGCTCACGGGATTCTTCGATCGACTCCGGCAGACGTTCCGCCGAGACTCCGCCTCTCGAACCGGTGGCCCCCCGGAAGACCCCGGGATGACGTACCCGACGGCTTCCAATCCGAAGGCAGGCCAGTCCGCACGAAAGCCCGCGATGGCTCCGCCCGCGTCTGTCGCCATCGGAGGAGCGGACATTCCGCCCGTTCCGCCATCCATTGAAAGTGGACCACCGCCGGTTCCAGGGGCGTCGCTCCCGTCGTCGCAACCGGGGCTCTTCAATCCCGCCGTTTCCGCGACACCCATTGGCGAGGATGCAACTCAAAATGTCGCCATCGGGGAATCTGCGATTCCCCCGATCGAGGAGTTGGGAATTCCGTCCGATCCGATTCCCCTTCCAGCCCCCGGCGAACCGGGATCGGGAGCGAATGCCCCGGCCGAATCCGTGGCCGAAGCGGACATTCCCAGTCTTCCGCCGGCAATGGAATTGAATACGCCGGTGGAGAAGTCCGCCCCAGTGACGGAAGTTCCATCGGCTGAGACTCCGAAATCGGATGAGCCAATCGAATCCTCCGTCGCTCAGGCTCCTCCGCGGAAGCCGACAGCGGATCCTTTTGACAATCTCTTCCCGGCGGACCGTCAAAACCCAGACACAGCCGGTTCGGAATCCCCCAAGGGATCCGATTCGGAGGTGGAACCAGAAGAAAAGTCGTCGGTGGTCGCCATGCCGGAGCCAGCGCCTGAGGAAAGCCCCTTTACGGGACAGGCGCTCGAAGGGGATCTGGTGGAAAAGGTGTCACCGAACATGCCGCCGCTGGAGTCCGCAACTGCCAATTCCCAAGCTACCGACGTTGCGAAAGACGATGCTCCATCTCTGGACCTCTCGCTTCCTTCGGATATGCCCAAGCTTCCCCCCATCGATTTGCCACCCGCTGAAGGTCCGGCGCCTGAAACTGTGCCCGGTGCAGAGGTCGCGGACGCGGACTCGACGGGGCTGAAGGCAACGGGAAGCCCACCTCAGGCGTTGCCCTCGCCAGAGTCCGCCCCGATCGTCGCGAAACCTTCGATGGACGTTTCGACCGCGGAAACGGAAGCCGCTTCAAAAGCTCCGACCGCGGAACGAACGGAAGTCCAGGTGGCTGAAGCCCCCCGCGAACTCCCCGTGTCTCCCAAGGCCAAACCCACTCCCGAAGAAAGTACCCCGACCACTCAGGGAGATGCCACCCAGGCTCCCCAGAAGAGCGAGCATCAGTCGAAAATGCAGAAAATCGCTGCTCGTAAGGAATTGAAAGGGCTCAAGGGATTCTGCCCCGTCGTGTTGAGGGATCATCGTGACCTTGTTGACGCCTCGCCCGATTACGAGATGGAATTCGAAGGCAAGACGTATCGCCTCTCCTCGGCGGCGGCCTTGGAAGTGTTCCGTCAAAACCCAGCCAAATATGCTCCCGCCGCTCAGGGGAATGACGTAATTCACCAGGCACTTGCGGGAGAGGATCTCCTCGGCTCGCTGGACTATGCCGTCTGGTATCGTGACCGACTCTATCTGTTCTCGTCCGTCGAGACGATGGAAACGTTTGTGGCCGCCCCGAGCAGCCACGCGGTCGAATGACGCAATTCGATATCCGTGAGATTTTGACAAGCCTTGGCTTTCGTGTGCGGAAAGCCAAGGCTTTTTCTTATTGAAGTTGCAGTCTATCCTCGGTTGGGAACGAGTCTTCATTCGGTATCATCTTGATGCCGACATCCATTGCCATTGTTGCGTGATATCAGCTGAACCCGGCCTTGTGGCCGCAACCAAAACGAGGATCCCATTGAAGTCGCGAGGGGACAGGGGCCGGGAGATGGGAAGTCCACAATTGCCGCACCGCCGTCCTATAACTCCTGGTTCCTATTTCCTTCACTGCAAACGTGATACGCTGGCAACGCAAAACACGCGCGCATGGTGCGATGAGGTCAGAGGGTGAGACTCTCATCTGTTCACGCGAACGGAATTCGGGACGGAAAATCCAAGGAGATTGCCTCTGGCACTTCACGTCTTTTCGTCGTCCCTGACACCCGCCCCGAAACCCTTGCCGTTGAATATGGGATCTTCTCCCCACGTTTCCTTCTGGCAGGTCGTAGGATTCGTGTCAGTTGGTGCTTTCCCCCAAATCGGAATGTTTAGATGATGTCCCCATTGCCCAAGCGGACGCATCGCCGCGGCTTTTCGCTCGTTGAACTTTTGGTCGTCGCAGCCATCATTCTTGTTCTGCTGACACTCATGTTGCCCGCGATTCAGAAAGCGCGAGAGCAGGCTCGGTCGACTCAATGTTTGAATTCCCTTCGGCAACTGGGGCTCGCCTTGCTCAACTATCACGACTCGCATGAGTGTTTTCCTCCGGGATACATTGAGCGTGATGTCAATTCGACCGATCCGGGTGATGTCGAAACCGGACCGGGTTATGCGTGGGGGACATTGCTACTCCCCTATTTGGACCAGGCTTCCTTGGCCGCTGGAATCGATTTTGAGGGTGACTGTTTTTCCAACAGTCTCCCGATTGGAACGACCGCGATCACGACGTTTGTGTGCCCGTCCCAAAATGGAGCACTCGTTGAGACAGTGACCGATGGTCTTACATCCTACCCGCTGGGAATTTCCAGCTATTTGGGAGTCTATGGGTTCGGCGATCTGACGAATGCGCCGGGAATTCCTCGGGGAGCCGGGACGTTCTTCCGGAACAGTCACATCACGATTCCCCAGATTCTCGATGGTTGTTCGAACACAATGGTCATTTCCGAGCATCTTCCCTGGCCGCGAAACCCGAACGACATCAACATCGAAACTCAGGCAGCCGTGACAACCTGGTTCGGAGTCATCCCCGGAATCGTACGTGAGACGGGTCTCCCGGAGATTCCCATCGTTGGCCCCGCCTCGCTGGTCCTTGGCAGTGTGGGCCAACTCGATGACCAACGTAAGGAGTTCCTGTTTCTCCCCAACTCCCTCTACAGCTATTCCTTCTCCAGCGGGCACCCGGGTGGGGTGAATATCCTGCTGGGGGATGGATCCGCCCGCTTTCTAAAAGATTCAGTCGATCGAAGTGTC
>JAGQQQ010000509.1 GCA_020426125.1 Planctomycetaceae bacterium | reverse complement strand
CGCAGTTGAGGGTGTGGTACCAGATATTGAGTTCCCAGATGGCCGGCGTATCGACGGCGGAGATGAAGTCGCAGACACCGTGGGCCACGGTCACGATGTACTCGTTGGCACCGATGCCATCAAACGGGGGCATCGCGTAATCCGGCAGTTTGTCCGCCGCACGGCCTCGCTGGCCATCGCGGCGGCGGCCATACGAAATGTCGGTGAGGCGATTGCCGCTGGGACCATAGTCGGGCAGCCCGAGTCCCCAGCCGCTGTGGCTATAGCCGACGACTCCCCCTTGGTCCTGTCCCCATTTCAACACAGGCAACGTCCAACTCGGCCATTCTTCGAGAACGGTCGTTCCGGGATAGTCGTCTTCCGTCAAACGAAGCAAACAGAGATGCCCCGCATGGGATGACGGGAACCCGCTCACCTCGACGTCATATCGCATCAGATAATTGGGACGGGATAGTGCGGAAACTTTGCCTTCGAAGAAAGCTTTCTGCGTGTACCAGCAGGGCCCCCAACTCAGGACGCAACCGACGTTCAAATCCTCCCCGAGAATGTGCCGCATCATGTCCTCGGGACCGACTCCCTCGGTGGGACTGTCGTAATGGGCGCATCCCGCCGCGTGCACATGGTGGTCCCCCGAGTACCAGCCGCGACTGGCGGGGTGAATCCACCGCTCAAGTTGAATGTCCAAAATCTGCGGGCTGTCAGGGGAGATGGTGAACTCCCGTTTGACGGGGACATATTCCGGGCCGCGCGAAACCGTCGCGGTGAACTTGCCGTAAGGAAGGCGAATCACCTCGCCGTCTGCCCGGTAAACCTGATCATGAAAAAAGAAATCGGGAGCAAGCCGTCGCGAAGGATTTGGATAGACGCGGTTCCATTGATCCCGAACGACGAAGGCCGCCGTCGTTGGCAGGCCTTTCTCATCGGTCAGCTTCAACCGCACCTCCACAGCCGGTTCCGCGTCGAACAGGATGGGAACGGAATTCCGAAACCCAATGTCCTGCGTCCCTTGGCCAACGTTGAACGAGATGCTTGCTTCCCGCTTGCCGGCGTCGCGGCTGTAGAGCTGGATGATCCGATACTCAAGTGCCAATCCCGACAACCGAGGACGGAGCGGTTGGCCGTTGTACATGGTGAGATCGAGGAACCGCTGCTCCGCTTCCGCAGCCGACACCAGATCATCATCTTTTAATGGCCGCTGACGGGCGCCGCGACCACGCATGACCATCGCTCCGGCATTCGGACTGTCCGCGTCTAACTGCGGATTGATCCCCGCTTCGTTGTGCACCTTGACCAGGAACGAACGCCAGCCATGTTCCATGAGCGTCTTGGAGACGGGGCCCTCCTGAACCTTGACGCGGCTCTCGGGATTGATGTTCACCGCCGCGAGGCAATGAGGGTCCAAGACTCTTTGAACAATCTTCATGACGTCAGAGTTCGCATCCGCGAAGGCCGCTTCCAGCGTCTGGACATCTTCTTGACTGAGCGGTTCGCCAATATATTGGAGGGCCTCAATCAGCCGCCGCGTACTCTCAACAATCGGTTGGCGGTCAACGCCATCGACAACGGGAAGGTCCTGTGCCGTAGCAACGGCACTCCCGACGAGAATGAACAAACAAGCGAGCGAATGCAGTCGAAGCATGGCGAAGCTCCAGGAAGTCGGGTTTCGGGGGACGGGAATCGGGATTCGGAGAGAGCCACAATTTGTCTGCTCGGATCATACGGAATCCCGTTCGCGATCACAGCCTGGACGGACAACGACCGTTCTCCCTCCTCCGCCGAATGAGTTTCAACAACTCTTTCTTGTCGTCAAACTGTGGTGCCCTGATCACAACGGCCAATCGGTTCCGATGATTGTGACGGCCCGGTTTGGAGATTAACTCTGGATCACTTCATGGATCACGTGGCCGTGCACATCCGTGAGACGCACATCGCGGCCGGCGAAACGGAACGTCAGGTCTTCGTGGTCGACTCCCAGAAGATGAAGGACCGTCGCCCAGAGATCGTAGAACGTCCGGGGATGTTCGGTGACGTGATAGCCGTAGTCATCGGTGGCTCCGTGAACCGTGCCCCCTTTGATTCCTCCGCCAGCCATCCAGACGCTGAAGCCGAAGGGGTTGTGATCCCGTCCATCGCTTCCTTGCGAAAACGGGGTCCGGCCAAACTCGGTTGCCCAGATGACGAGGGTCTCCTCAAAGAGTCCCCGCTGTTTGAGATCCTTGAGCAGGGCTCCGATCGGTTGGTCCACTTGCGTTGCCATGTTGCGATGGCCCGGTTCGAGTCCGCCGTGTTGATCCCAGGGATTGGCTCCCTGTCCTCCACCTGGGGTCTGCGGAAGGCAGGTCAGTTCGACGAACCGGACACCACTCTCGACCAGTCGACGGGCGAGCAAGCATTGTTTGCCATAGGCGGCCGTCATGGGCTGGTTGGAGTGGATGCCATACTGTTGTTGTGTTGTCAAACTTTCTTCAGTGAGATCACACAAATCGGGAATCGCCGTCTGCATCCGATACGCGGTTTCGTAGTTGTTTATCGCCGCTTCAATCTCGCGTTCCGATCCGGTCTTCTCCAGAAACGTTCCGTCGAAATGACGAATGAAGTCAAGACGCAACCGCTGAATTTCGTCCCGTTCCTGCGGTTGAATGTTGGCAACGGGCTCCGCCTGGTCAAGTTTTACGATCGACGCCTGATGCCGGGCCGGAAGATATCCGCTGCTCCATTGCCCCACGCCGCCATGGGGAACCGTTGCCTCCCCACTCATGAGCACCACATACCCGGGCACGTTCTGATTCTCGGTTCCAAGACCGTAGTTGATCCAAGCCCCGGCGCTGGCATGGCCAATAAAGGGAAAGCCCGTGTGAAACAGTATGTTCCCCTGAGCATGTTCGTTTACGCTGCTGGTCATCGAACGGATCACTGCGATGTCATCCATGGACTCCGCGACGTGCGGAAACAGCGAACTGACTTCGATCCCGCTTTCTCCATGTCTCCGAAAGGGGAACGGGCAAGGGAAGATGTTGCCGTTGTTGTTGAACTGGGTCCGCTCGACTTTGACCGGCATCGCCCGCCCTGCTTCCTTTTGCAGGCGAGGCTTCGGATCAAACGTATCCAGATGGGACGCTCCTCCGGACATGTAGCAGAGAATCACATGCTTCGCCTTCGCAACGGGAGAGGAGTCGGAGCTGGCATGAGCGAGCTGATTCTGGAGCAAGTGGGCGAACGCGAGCCATCCAAACCCAGAGGAGGACCGCTCAAGAAGTTGACGACGGGTGAAAGGAGAAAACACGTGGGACTCCCGATGGGGATTTCGGTCAAACGATAGGGCAGGGAAATGGGAATCCCCGCTACCGCAAGTATCGGAACTCTTTCAGATTCCAGACGGCATGAATCAGATCGGCCCAAGGCTGATGATCGTCGATACTCGCTGGAAGTGTTTTCCGTTGCTCTCGGAATTGAACCGTTTTCATTTCGAGTTCTTCCAAACGCCGACGCTGGGCTTCCGAGCAACTGGCGAGGATCTCTCGACGCGAGACAAACAGATGGTTCCCCGACGCGGATGCGGCGACTTCTTCCGCGTTCAAAGCTCGATCGTAGAGTCGAGCCTCGTAGATTTTTCCCGAAAGAAGCCGGTTCCCTCCGGGGGTGCCATGTCGGAGGCCCAGGAGAATTTGAGCGTCCCCTTTCGCGAACGTCATCAGACTGCCGGGGTTATAGGGTTGACCGTAGAGGACGCCATCTCGATAACAGGTGATGGTGCCATCGGCGGAATAGGTCAGCACGAGATGAACGGGGCGCTCCTGGGCTTTTGTCTCCGTCGACCCCTGAAACGGTCTCGTGCGAGCAAAGACATTCGACCCGGCGAGCCATTCACGAGGAGATTGTTCTCCAAACACGATGGCATCGAAAATGTCGCCGCGAAGATTCTGAAGGGACACCACTCCGCCGCCACGTTGATCCAGGTTGGCCAACTGCACCCAAGCCTCCAGAGTTCGCTCCCCAATCTCTTGATTCAGTGGCGGCGAGGCGAAGTGCCCTTGACCATCAAGATGAAGGGATCCGTCGGCGATCTTGGCGGTGCCGTGTATTTGGCCGTCCTTTCCAGAAATCGAATCGACGGGGCCGGCTTCAAAGTCCCAGACCGCGATCGGCTCGAGAGCCGCCGTCAGGCTGGTCTCGGTGGAACTCCGATCTTGACACAATCGAAGGCGAATCGGTTCCAGGATCTCACGACGTTCCTGTTCCAGTTTTGCAATCTGCTCTTCAATCTGATTCCGTTGATCCCCCAATTGTTGGTATTGTGCCGTTAGCCGGTCGACAAAATCCAGGGAGGCCTTCGCTTCCGTTGCGCTCGGGGGCCGGTTTAACGATGTCAGAAACACCCACTCGACTTTCGAGTGTTTGGTCGTGGCTTTGAGTTGAGAAGCCGCACGCCGCGCACTGTTGATCACAAAGGGGGCATTCAACAAGGTGAGGGATTGCGCGGGGACGTTGGTGTTGTCCCGTTTTCCTTTCGTTGTAAACGGAACGGGAGCGTTGAATGTTTCCAGAAACGAGTTCATCGAGTTGCGGCGAATCGTTGTGTAAACACTGCGACGAGGGTGTTCCGTGTTGATCCCAGCGGGAGGGCCATAGGATTCCGGATTCAATCTCCCCGAGATTGCGAGAATCGCGTCTCGAAGACTCTCCGCTTCGACTGGGCGCACATGGGCATGAGACAACAAACGGTTCTCTGGGTCACGCGCCTTCGCGAGTGGAGAGGGAGTGGAGGAACGCTGCCAAGCGTCTGCCAACATCAGTTCGCGAATCAGGCGTTTCAGCGACCAGCCATGTTGTTGAAACCTGCGAGCCAGCGCATCCAGTAATTCCGGATGCGTCGGCCGCTCACCCAATTCGCCAAAGTTGTCGGGAGTTCTGACCAATCCTTCTCCGAACAGATGGTGCCAGATACGATTGACGATGACGCGTGACACCAGAGGATTGTCTGGAGAAACAAGTTCTTCCGCGAGTTGCAGCCGCCCGCTCTGGAGAGTTTCAAAGGGGGCGCTTTCAAAGGCGGAAAGAAATCGACGCGGGACGTCGTTGGCCGGTTGTTTGTGATTGCCGCGAACAAACAAGGGTTGGTTTTTGGCGTCCGCTTCCCACAGTCCTGGCACCCGAACCGGGAGGGGGATCTCAGACTCCAGTCGGCGATATTCGGTCACCTTGGAACCGAGTCGCTTCCCCATTCCGACGTCGTTGGGAAGAAGTCCAGTTCGTCGGCACGCCTCCAGTAACAGAGCGTCAGCGTCGCTCGCAGCGCCGTCAGCCCATCGATCAATGGACTCTCGCAGCAATCGACTCCATTGATCGATGGCTCCTTCCCAACTGTCAACTTGCTGCGACAGGAGTTTGGTTTGAAACTGCGCCAAAAATTCGTCTTGAAGATCTTCGGGAGGCGCCGCTCCCTTCGGTTTTAAGACGACACGTCGGATCCCGAACCAGGAGCGGTCATTCTCCTTGACCAGAATGGGCGCGTCCTTCGCGGTCGTCAGTTCGACGTGAATGTCATCTCCTGTCCAATAGGTGAGGTCGTATTTGATCCATTGCCACTGCTCCCCGTTGAGGTCGCGGACGGGGTAAACGGTTCCGCTACGAGGATAGTTTTGCACGACGTAACGAACCTGTGATCCTCCATCGCCGGCCACCAGCAGCCAAAGATCGCTGTCCTGATCGAGATGAAAACGGGGCGAACCGAACATTCCCCGGTGTTTGGTCGACAGGACATGGGAATACACTCCACCGGGAAGGACTTGAGAGATGATCGAAGGCCCCGACACGTGAACCGAGAATTCCCCAGCGGGACTTCCGGTGGAAGTAAGACCGTTCCCATCGGCATACCAGCGATTCGCGTCGGAGTCCGCGAGGTCCCAGGAAAGAATCTCGTCCCCGGATTGTTCAATCGGCTTAGGCAGTTGGCTCCGCACGCTCTGCCACACTTCAGCAAACGGTTGATCGGGGTGTTTCCGCCGCTCTCGCTGAACCAAAAACAAGGGGTGCAACGGGTGTGTGCGGTCTTCCGCTTGAGTGACCAATTCACTGGCCTGACCATCTTGAACGAACCTCTCGGGCAGATTCTTAGCGGCTTGGCTCCAAGCGTCGGCGACTTCCGCCCGAATCCGTTCCTTGAGGTCACGCAATTCCGGTTGATGCCGTTGCCGCTTTTCCTTGGGGTTTGCATCGAGAATCCCTGGGCGGCAGGATCCGAGGATCCCGAACAGAGCGTAATAATCTGTTTGGCTGATCGGATCGAACTTGTGGTTGTGGCA